>JACPFH010000055.1 GCA_016183075.1 Deltaproteobacteria bacterium
GTCTGCCATGCGAGCAGGATCATCGTCGGCCTTTCCTCGGTGAACATCGCGTTCTTGCCAATTTATGTAACCCAGGAGAGGGGGTTTTTTAAAGACGAAGGTCTGGAGGTTCTGATGGTCATGTTCAACGCCGGGGCGACCAATCTTCAGGCCCTGATCGGCGGCGACGTGAACATTATGGGCAGCGCGTTCGTGGAGACCATCGGGGGCAGAGCGGCGGCCGGCGTGGACATAAAAAACTTCTGGGGGATCTGCAATCTCATGCCTTTCCAGCTCTACTCGCTTACGAACTTCAAGTCCATGAAGGAGGCCAAAGGCAAGAGGTTTGCGATCAGCCGGTTTGGATCCCTGACGGACTATCTGACCCGCGCGACCCTGCAGCATTTCGGCATCGATCCCAAAGAGGTGACGATCCTTCAGATCGGCAGCACGCCGGCTCGATTTGCCGCCCTTAAGGCCGGAGGAGTCGATGCCAGTATCGTCTGGTTCCCCGTTACGGAAATCGCCAAGGCGCAGGGCTTCAACAAGCTGTTCGATCTAAAAGAGATGTTCCCGGAGTGGCCCTACGAGACCTTCGCGGCGCGCGAGTCGTGGCTTGCGCGGGAGAAGGGGCAGGCTGTCAAATTTCTGCGCGCCTACCAGCGGGGCGTGAGGCACACGCTGGAAAACAAAGCGGACGCCTTGCAGGCGATCCGGAAGTACGTGAAGATGGACCCGGCTTACGCGCCCGCCGGCTACGATCAGTACCGCGACTCCTTTCCCATCAACGGCAAGATCGCCGAAAAACCGATTTCGCTCGTCGTCGCGCAGGAATTCGAGGCGGGGAGGATCAAGAAGAAAGTCTCCGTGGATGATCTGATCGATCGCTCCTTTATGCAGTCCCTGGGCGGGAAGTAGGGGAAGAGGTTTAGGTTGAAAAGCGGGGGCGATTGCGCTAGAAATTTTTGTTCTTCGCTAGAGCAGAATTTATTGCTTTCGATATTGGGAGGGCCGCATGCCGAAAAGCCTGAGATCTTTCCTGGAGGAGTGCCGGAGGGAAATTCCCAACGAGGTGGTCCACATCACCAAAGAAGTGGATCCCGCGCACTACGACGTCACGGCCATCATCAAACATCTGGGGGCGATGAAAAAGTTTCCGATACTGGTTTTTGACCGCCCCCGCAATCTACATGGTCAGGTCAGCAACGAGTTCAAGCTCGTCATGAACTGCGAGATCTCCCAGCGCAAAGCTCAGATCGCTTTGGGAGTGCCCCGACAAACGGACCGGACCCGGATGGCCGAGGTCTGTCTGGAGCGGGAGGAGCACCGCATTCCGCCGATTGTCGTGGACAAGAAGAGCGCGCCGGTCAAAGAGGTCGTCAAAAAGGGCGGCGACGTTGACCTCTACGAGCTCCCGATCATGCGCCATCACTATATGGATGGCGGCCCCTACGTCGTCCTGTCGACGATCACCCGGGATCGCAAGAGCGGCATTTACAACTGCTCCTATCACCGGATGGAAGTGAAGTCGAAAAACAAGACCGCGCTTTATGCCTCACCGCGCCACTTGTGGAAGATCTTCCGCGATCATGAAGACAACAATAGGGAATGTCCGGTGGCGACCGTATTGGGTCACCATCCGGCCTACCACATGGGAGCTTGCTACAGCGGTCCCTTCGAAGTTAGCGAGTTCGACATCATCGGGGGTTATCTCCAGGAGCCGCTTCGGCTGACTCCCTCCGAGACCTTTGGCGAGGATCTGCTCATCCCCGCCGATGCCGAGATTGTGATCGAAGGCGCCTTGATCCCGGGAAAGCGAATCGTGGAGGGACCTTTCGGCGAGGCGCCGGGCTATCTCGGGCCCCAGCGCTATACCACCTGCGTCCATTACGAAGTTCGGGCTGTCAATTACCGTAAGGGCGGGATGTACCAATCGGTCATCACGCCGGAAGGGGACAAGCCCTGGATGGATCTGCCGCGGGAGGGAGCCTACCTGCGCCGGTGCCGCGAAGCCGTTCCGGGCGTCACCTCCGTGTGCAAAATGGGCCGCCACGCGCACTACAACGTGTTCATATCGATGAAGAAGATGTCGGAGGGTGACCCCGGGCGGGCTGCGGCTGCGGCGCTGACGTTCGATCACACCAAGAACGTTTTCGTATTTGACGACGACATCGATGTCTACAACCCGACGGACATCCTCTGGGCGCTGGCCACTCGGGTGCAGCCCCACCGGCAGATTTAGTGTCCGGATGACGCGATGGAGAGGATCAAGCTGGAGGACTATATCCCGGGCGAGATTCTGCAGCACATTCCGATCGATCGGACGACGTACTGGTGTTAATGGGGAAGGTCAATGGTCAATGGTTATTGGTCAATAGGGTTACTACGCGTCGCTACCGCGTTACGATTCGTTACAGTGATCCATTGTAACGAGGTAACGGATGGTAACTCATCGACGATTGACGGTTAACAATTGAGGTGGTGAACCATGGGTCAGGCAGTAGAAGTGAGCTGTCCAAAGTGCAAGAATGTTTTTGTCGTCAATCCCCACATGTTGGGATCCGGCATGGAATTTCACTGTCCCTTCTGTGATTTGTATTTTCCAGAGAAAGACAGCCCGAAAATTCGCAAGTAAAAACAATCTTCTATCCTCCATCCTCAATCCTCAGTTCACCGATGGCTAAAAGCCGCACGATGAAAGCATCGCAAGCTCTTAAGATTGCGGGTACGTCCGCTGCGCGCCTGGACGGAATCGAAAAGGTCACGGGAAAGGCCGTCTATACGGGGGATATCGACCTGCCTGGGATGGCGATTGCCAAGGTTTTGCGGAGCCCGCTGCCGCACGCGCGCGTGGTCAAAGTCGATGCGCGGCCGGCGGCGAGCCTCCCTGGGGTTCTTGCCGTGCTCACGCGCGACGACATCGCCGGCCTCAACTACAAGTATGGCGCCATCTACAAGGATCAGTCGATTGTCGCTGTCGATAAGGTGAGGTATGTCGGGGATCCGGTTGCCGCCGTGCTCGCCGCGGACGAGGCCACGGCAGAGGAAGCCCTGGAGCATATCGAGATCGAATACGAGGAGCTTCCGGCGGCGACCAACATCGAAGAGGCTCTCGCCCCTGAGGCTCCTTTGATTCACGAGCCCGAGTCGGCGCAGGCGGAGCTGCGCGGATCTCGCTACGGCGCGCCCGAACGCTTCAGGGGGACCAATGTCTGTTACTACTTCGGCTACAGTCGAGGCGACGTCGAGGAAGGGTTTAAAAAGTCGGACTTTGTCTTTGAGGATACTTTTCGGTTTCCCAAGGTGCAGCATTGCTCCCTTGAGCCCCACGTCACCGTCGCCTACTTCCAGGAGGACCATCTGACCGTGTGGACCTCATCCCAGGATCCGTTCCCGTTGCGCGATCATCTGGCCGGTATGTTCAAGCTCCCGGCGAGCCGGGTTCGAGTAATCGTGCCTTATGTCGGCGGAGGCTATGGGGGCAAGCTCTACGTGAAAACCGAGCCGATTGCCGCCGCGCTCTCGTGGAAAGCGCGTCGCCCGGTGAAGCTCGCTTACACCATAAACGAGAGCTTCAAAACGATCACGCGCCATCCGGCGCGCGTCCGGATTA
>JACPFH010000170.1 GCA_016183075.1 Deltaproteobacteria bacterium
ACTACTTCCATGAGGCCGTACTGTTTCTCGGCTACGGCATTGACAGCGATATACCCAAAAAAGATGGGGTTGGTGCGCACGCGGAGATAGTGCTGGATTTCGCCCGAGATGATCTGGCGGCGAGTCCAGCGATGCTGGAGGATCCCCTGAAACCACGGATGCCGCTCGATGGGAACCTCCTCGGCATAACTCCAGAGCTCGGCGATGAATTCGTCGGAGGTCATGCGCATGCATTTATCGCAAGCCATGGCAAATGTCCATCTCCGGCACGCAAAGTGCGGAGCGGGCTTTCGGCCGCGGACGCTGGATTAAGCTCTCTCGGGAAGCGCGCTCTCGGCTGCGGCCGATGGGTTCGTGCCACGGGTCGTACCGTCTGTGATCGGACGTCCGCAGCCTCGCTCGCGCTCCCCTCGCTCGCCGACAAGCACGCTCGCGGCGTAAAATTTGCAATTTTAGGCGTCTCAAATTAGAATCAGGGTCTCATGTTGAGGCCGATCCTTCTTATTTCGGAGTCAACTCGATACCAGCCTCTCTTTGTCGCCCTCAATGACCTCGGTATACGCGCGGAGCTCGCCTCGTGCGTCAACCTCGGGCCTCTCACGGAGACAAAAAAGTCTTTCGCCGCAATCGTCATCGACTGGGGACTTCCCGCCGCGAAGCGCGCCGAGGCGCTCAGACAAATTTACAAGGCATGGCCTGACCTCCAGGTCATTTCCCTCGGTTACGGTGACAGCGCGACGGCGCGCCGGACGGCGCAGAGCGGGAATCACGTCGAGCATCTGGCAATGACGGGAAACGAGAAGGAAGATTTGATCCTTCTCCTTGAGGAGCTGCGCCGCATCCTTCCCGACCTCCGAACCCAGGTCGTAACGCTGAGCGATCTTTTCTTCATCAAGACTCCGAGCAGGAAGATGGTGGAGATCCTGAGTCTCATCGACATCATGAAGGACGAATCCAGCAGCGTTCTCATCCAGGGCGAGACCGGAACCGGGAAGGAAGTCATCGCCAGGCTGCTCCATTACTCGGGCCGACGCCACGCCGCGCCCTTCGTCGCCATCAACTGCGCCGCCATTCCGGAGACGCTGCTGGAGAGCGAGCTGTTCGGGCACGAGAAGGGATCGTTCACCGGGGCCTTCGAGCGAAGGATCGGCAAATTCGAGCTCGCCCACAATGGCGCGGTTTTGCTGGACGAGATCGGGGACATGCCGTTACACACGCAAGCAAAGATCCTGCGAGTCCTGGAATCCGGGGAAATCGAACGCGTCGGCGGCCACGAAAAGATCAAAGTCGATGTCCGCATCGTCGCCGCCACCAATAAAAAACTCTTCCAACAGATCGACAAGGGGCTCTTCCGCCAGGACCTCTACTATCGGATCAATACCTTCACGATTAACCTTCCGCCTCTGCGCGAGCGATTGGAAGACGTGCTGCCGCTGGCCAAGCACTTTATCGACCTGCACGCGCGCCGCAGAGGAGGGCCGCCAAAGCGCCTCTCCCCGGAAGCGGAGCAACTGCTCCTGAAGCACGACTGGCCGGGCAACGTGCGCGAGCTGCGCAACGCCATGGAGCGTGCGATGGTATTAGCCGCCGGGAACGAGATCGGAGCGGAGGTTTTCCCCGATGAGATCCGAGAAAAATTTGACCGCCCACCGCGGCCGGCTGCCGCCCTCGAATCTCCCGGTCCCGCGCCAATGAGCGCGGCGCCGATTCTCCCGCTGGAAGAGGTCGAGAAGAGAGCCATCCTTGACGCCCTCTCGCTTCTCAACAACAATGCAACCAAGGCGGCAAAACACCTGAGCATCTCCAAGGCTACGCTCTTTCGCAAACTCAAGCAGTACGGATTTGTCCGGCGCACGGCGATGCGCGGCTGACAATGAAAAAACCTTCTCGACGCGCCGCCGGCCTGCTCATCCTTTTCGCTTTAGCTTTGGTTCTGGGAACCTGGGCCCTTTTGCGGGCCGGCCGCTGGTTGGTGGTGGGCGATCCCCTGGCGCCAGCTCGGGCTATCGTGGTGGTTAGCGGCCACTTGCCGTTTCGCGCCATGGAGGCCGCTCAGATCTATCGACAGGGCTTGGCTCCGGAAGTCTGGCTAACCCGCCCCTCGGCGCCGCAGGAAGAGAAAGCCTTGGCTCGCCTGGGGATCGCCGTGACTAGGGAAGAGAGTTACAATGAGCAGGTTCTACGACGCCTGGGGGTGCCAAGGAATGCGATTCGCATCCTGAGCGAGCCTGTCCTCAACACGGAACAAGAGGTCCTCCTGATCTCCCGCATCCTTGAGCAGGTAGGGGGAGAAACCGTGATCCTGGTTACGTCAAAATACCACACGCGCCGGGTAAAGGCGATTTGGAATTCCTTGGTCGGGGATACGCAAAAGGCAATTGTTCGCTACGCTCCCGAGGATCCCTTCGATCCCGACCGCTGGTGGCGGAATACCCGTGATGCCCTGGCTGTCGTGCGCGAGTCTATGGGCCTCCTAAATGCCTGGGCCGGTTTTCCACTCCGGCCGGATAGGGAGCAATGAAGCCCCAAAACGGACCCACTCGAACCCGACGCGCGGGCTCGGTCGAATCGCCTAGCAGGGTGCGGAAAAAGTGATATTCATGCTTCGAGAGCCTCAGCATGAACGGAAAATCATCAATGATTTCAAGGGGGTCTGCGTTCGCCCTGAGTTTGTCGAAAGGTGAACGGAGAGTTTTTGAGCAACCTGTTAGGATGGTGATTTCTTATCCAGCCCCGCCTGTTGCGCCGCTGTTTCAAAGGGGAGCACGACCGTGAAGACTGCGCCCTTTCCCTGGTCGGTCTCCACCTCAACTGTCCCGCAAAGCATTTCCGTGTATTTCTTAACGATATAAAGGCCGAGGCCCAGGCCGCCGTGAGATCTGGCCCCTGAGCTGTCAGCCTGGCGGAAAAGGTCGAAAACCCCCGTCAGAAAATGCGCCTCTATCCCGTTACCCGTGTCCGCGACCTTGAACTCCACTTTTTTGGCCTCGAGTAAATAGCGCGCGGAGATTGTGACTTGCCCGTTGTCCGTAAATTCAACGGCGTTGCGGATGAGGTTCTTCAGAATGTGCTTGAGCTTTACTCGGTCGGTCTTGATGACGAGCGGGTCGGCCGGATAGTCCCAAACTATGGCGATCTCCTTTTCCAACGGCCCTTCGTACGACGCCTTGATCTCCTCCAGCAGGCCGGTCAGGTGAACCTCCTGACACTCCACCTGAATGCCTCCAGCCTCGATACTGGTTGCCTCCAGGATGGTATTGATCATCCCCAGCAGCTCGCTCGACCGCGTCATCACCTTTTCCAGGGCTTCTTCCTGGCGCGGATTGAGTTCCCCCAACATCCGCTCTTTCATCATCCCCGCGTACCCCATGATCGAGGACAGAGGCGTGCGCAGCTCATGGGAGACCACCCCGAGAAATTCTTCCTTCACGCGGTTGGACTTGACCAGCTCTGCGGCGAGTCTTTTCGCCTCCGTCACCTCTTCCATCGCCTGGGAGTGGTGGATGGCTGTGGCCGCCTGATCGGCCACTGCGGCAAGCAGCCCAACCTCTTCCGCGCTGAATTGATGTTGTTCCTTGGTAAAGAATTCCAGCACGCCCACGTCCTGTTTCGCCACGAGCGGCACGCCCAAGTACGAAACCAGGCCATACTTGCGCACGAACTCATGATCTTTCGCGCGCTGGTCGGACCCCAGATCCTCAATCACGAGAGGGTGACCGGTCGCCATCACCGCACGCGCCAAGCTGTGGGCCGATTGCCAGCCGTTAGGCTTGCCGCCGTTGAGATTTCGGCATGCCAGGGCCTGGAAATCGCTCTCCTCTCGATTGATGACCCGGACTGTCGAAGCGGCCCCGGGAGGAGAAAAAGAATCGATATTGTCGAGCAGCGCATTGACGGCGGCCCGGAGCCCGCCGCTCGCGTTCATTGCGGCGAGAGTCTCGTCGAGCACCCTTCGTTTTTCCGTATCGAGCCGAAAGGCCCTTTTCTCGGCCTCGGCAGGGAATTCCTTCTCGAAGCGCTCCTTGAACCGACGGAATTCCTCCAGCTCCTCGGGCGTGATGTCGACCGGGCGCACTTGCTTGGGAGCGCGCCTTTCCTCGAGATCCGCGAGGGCCTGGTCAAACCCGTCCTCCCCGATGCCCAGCCGGTTCAGTCTCTCGCGCAAGGGGCCAACGAGTCTTTCTCGGATCTCCTTGCTGCGGAGAAATCGCGTCCCTGCCCGGGCCAGAGCCTTTCCATCCCCGCCGCCTTCCTGAAAGGCTTTTACTACGAGCTCCAGCTTGATGGAGTCCGCCGCCTGCTCCAGCATGCGCGCCAGGTCTTCTGTTGAATCCCTGAATGCAGCCGGCGCCTCGGGGCTTAGCGCCGTTTTTCTGAATTCCTTGGCCAGGCGACTTACGGCTAGAGAAAAATCCTTGCCTTCCTGAATGAAAGGTTGGGCCAAGCGGCTTTCCAGAACACCGCTCACGCCCGCGACGATGCGCTTGAGCCCATCCAGGTCGGTTGTTTGACGCAGCATCTGCTCCGCCACGACCTCGGGCTTTCTTTCCACTTCAAAGGATAGCCTTTCGCCATCGAAAACGATCTCTCCCTGGCTTCCTTTCAAGCAATGGTCGATGACCTCCGCCATGCGCTCGACTTTGCGAGCCGGTTCAGGAGCGGCTTCCTTCCTCGCCTCTCGCTCTGGCCGGCCGATCTCCTCTCGGCGTACGACCTCTTCCTCTTCCCTGACGAGCTTAAAGAGAGAAACCCCGAGACGGATGTGCTCGAAGCCGGCCTGTTCAAAGGCGGTCTTGAATCCGCCCATGCCTTCAAGCGTTCTGGGCGGCGCCGCCATAAGCTTGAATAACGAACTCAGCTCCTCCTCACCGCCGCCCCGAGCAAAGGTCAAACTCTCGATCTGTAGACGCTTGCACTCCCGGATCACCTCGGGCACACCGGGTTTTTTGCTGTCCATGGACAGATCGTTGGCAAGGATGTGCCCTTCAGTGAACCCTAACGTGAAGGCAGTCTCTGTCTGGAGAAGTTTTTCCAGGCCGGCAGAAAAATCGCGCACCGCGAGCTGTGCCGCGGGATGTTTTTCCGTATAGAGGCGGTAGCGGTTGAGGACGAGCGCCAAAAGCTTGACGATCTCAGCGTACTGGGTCTCTTTTTCCTGGGCTTCCATTTAGATCCGCCCCCGCCATACCGCCAGGAATGGCTCGGTGGCCTCCGTCACATGGGTAACCCTAACGCTGCTTGTGGCTCTGCGCCCAAAGCCACAATTGTCGGTGAGATGAATAAGAACCAAACCCATAGAAAGTCCGGCAAGACAACGCCGGTCCGTCAGGAACAAGGCGCAATTATTGCAAACCCCGATATCCAGGTCAAGAAGAGATTTTTTTACTTTACTACGCTGTTTTAGAAAGTCCAGACCCTTCTTAGTCCTGATGCATAGGGATAGGGGCCCTGACGACAGAAGACCAATCTTATTCTCTGAGCGCGCGCTGCGGCCGGTGAACCAAGCTCCCTCGGGAAGCGCGCTCTCGGCTGCGGCCGATGGGTTTGTGCCATGAGTCGAACTGTTTGTAATCGGACGTCCGCAACCTCCCTCGCGCTCCCCTCTGTCGCTGACAAACGAGGCTGCGGCCGTCGATTTTTGACACCTGCGGCGATTTCCCCTATATAGTGCCGGTAACATGCGGCCCGCGTTCTTTTACGGCTACGTGATCCTGGCCCTCAGCTTTTCCAACACGACCTTTGTGCGCGGCGTTTCCGGAGCCTTCAGCGTCTTTTACGTGGCGCTGCTGGAGGACTTCGGCTGGTCCCATGGAGTCGGCGCGAGCATCGTCTCCATTAATTCCCTGGTCTACGCCCTGGTCTCTCCGCTCGTCGGTTGGGCCTTTGACCGCTTGGGGCCGCGCGCGTTGATGCCTCTTGGCGGGCTGCTGATTGGCTCGGGGTTGCTCATGTCGGGCTTGAGCCGTTCGCTGTGGGAACTCCTCCTTGCCTACGGCGTCGTCGTCGCCATGGGCCAAGGGGTGCTGGGCTTCGTCAGCCAGAGCGCCCTCATTTCGCATTGGTTCATCCGCCGCCGCGGCACGGCTATGGGCCTCGCAACCATGGGGCAGGGCTTTGGGATGCTGCTCCTCGTTCCGCTAGCTCAATTCCTTATATCGCTTGCGGGATGGCGCGCCGCGTTCATGGTCCTCGGCGGGGTCAGCCTTTGCGCCCTCGTCCCGACCAATGCCTTTCTCCAGAGCCGCAGCCCCTCCGAGGTGGGGCAACTCCCCGACGGGGACCCGCCATCGGTCGTCGATGGCTACAAGGCAAGGGGCCATAAGCCGTCTCAAATCCAGCGGTGGACGCTCAAGGCTGCGCTGCGGTCGTTTCCCTTCTGGACCATCACCGTGGGACACCTTGCCCTTGGCACGGGCCTCTATATTTTTTACACGCATGTCGTGGCGCACCTCGTCCACGAAGGCTTCGAGAGGCTCTTCGCGGCTCTCGCGCTGGGCCTGATAGGCTTCGTCCGAATTCCCGGCACCTCTCTTTGGGGAGTTATCTCCGACCGGCTTGGCCGTGACACGGCCTACGGTTGGTCTGTCGTCATAACCGTGGCAGGGGCTGCAGGTTTGGCCATGGTCAACCCGAGCTTCCCGAGGTGGTTCGTCTATGCCGTCGCGGTTCTATTCGGGCTTGGCCATGCCGCGGGGAATCCCACTTACGGAGCGGTCATCGGGGACATCTTCGGCGGCAGCCACGTAGGGACCATCTTCGGCTTCCTGGAGATCGGTTTTGGAATCGGAATGGCGCTGGGGTCATGGCTCGGCGGAGCCCTCTTCGACGTCACCGGATCGTACCACTGGGCCTTTGGTCTGGGCGTCGTAACTTTCACCGCTTCTTATCTCGCCGTGCGCGCGAGCATCAACTGGCAGCGACGACAGGAGGATTGGAGCCGATGACGCTAAGCGAATTCGCCGCCCGTATTCGCGGATGTAAAGAAATTGTCTTTTTTACCGGCGCCGGCATCAGCACGGAATCGGGCGTGCCCGATTTTCGAAGCCCGGGAGGCATCTGGACAAAGTACCAGCCGGTCTATTTCGAAGAATTCCTGGGCAGCGAAGAGGCGCGGGTCCGCTATTGGAAGATGAAAAAGGAAACTATCGAGCTTTACAAAAACGTCAGCCCCAACATCGGCCATTATTCGATTCAGGCCTGCGAAGAAAAAGGGCAGCTTCTGGGGCTCATCACGCAAAACGTGGACGGGCTGCATCGTTTGGCCGGGGTTTCCGAGGAGAAGATGGTCGAGCTTCACGGAACGGATCGAAAAGTGGTCTGCCTCGGCTGCGAAAAGGAGGCCGACGCACAAGCGATCTACGAGAAGATTTCCCGGGACCCGACGCCGCCCCTGTGTGATCGCTGCGGCGGATTTCTCAAGCCCGCTACGATTTCTTTCGGACAGCCGATGCCGGTTGTCGCGATGAGACGCGCCCAGGAGCTGAGCCAGGCGGCGGAAATTTTCATCGTCGTCGGCTCCTCCCTTGTCGTGCAGCCAGCCGCCTCCTTTCCGGTGATCGCCAAGCGGAGCGGCGCGCTCTTAGGCATCATCAACCGCGACCCGACGCCCTTGGACTCCCTGGCGGATTTTAATTATCGAGGGGCGATCGGAGAGTTTTTTACCAAGCTTAATCCGCTGCTCTCTGATGGATGAGAGCATATTGAACTGAGTCCCTCGGGAATTCCTAGTTGCCCTCCGTAGGGGGCATGGACAGGAAGGGTGGCACAAGGACAAGACTTTAGGTATTATCAGAATGAGGCATGACCAAGCACAATCACTTAGTTGCCGGACCGCAGCTAGACTTGTCGCATGCAGTTTGAATGGGATCGTGACAAAGCGCGGAGAAATCTCAAAAAACATGGCGTCCCGTTCGACGAGGCAGTAACTGTGTTCTACGACCCTTTGTCTGCCACTTTGGACGATCCCGATCGTTCTATAGGCGAGCGGAGATTTATTACCGTTGGCTATTCCGCCCGCGGCCGTCTGCTGGTTGTTTCGCATACCGAGCGGGGAAATGCCGTGCGTATCATTAGCGCGCGACGAGCAACCGCGCACGAGAGGAGACGACATGAAACGTAAGGGCCGAAGCAATGGTGATGAACTGCGCCCTGAGTACGACTTTGACTACTCAAAAGCCGTTCGCGGAAAGTACTACAAGCGCCTTTTGAAGGAAGGCGCAAATGTCGTCGTACTCGAGCCGGACGTCGCCAAAGCATTCCGAGACTCAGCAACAGTGAACGATGCGCTGCGCTCTCTGCTCCAGGTCGCGCGCCTTTCTCGCCGTCCAACTGCGCGCTCGGCCCGGGCGGCGCGCAAGCGTGCCACTGCTTAGCGCCGGCATCTTAGACGTTTGGCCACCGTGCCAGCCTTGGGGAGTAAAAAATGTGGAAGGATCCAATCGTTGAAGAGGTCAGGAAGATCCGTGAAAAGCACGCGCCAAATTCAAATACGACCTGGACGCTATTTGCCGCGACCTGAAGGAGCAAGAGAAAAAAGGTGGGAGGAAGTTGGTGTCCCTTCTTCCGCGAAAGCCAGCGCCTAGAGCCAAAACCGCCTGAGGACGAGTATTGCCAAAAGTGCCACAGCGCTTGCAAGGAACCAGCGTGTCAACCAGCGTGTCAGGCTTTGGTTTCTTTATTTTGCCCTTCTGGGATCACCCGAGACCGAGAAAGCAAATAATAAAAGCCTGGCACCCCACGCTGGCACCCCACGGCCCCGCAATCGATGCTAAGAGCAAAACCCAAGATTTGATCCTCGGAACTCCCTCAGAACTCCAGAGAGGGAGCGACTCCGAGCACCCCTCCCTCCTTGAGGTTCTGAAATCTTAGTTTACCGGCTTATAACCGGCCTGCTTTACTCCCGGACGTTATCGTTTAAAGAGACTATAGAGGGGCTTTATCCAAGGCGTGTCTCAAGGGGTCCGGTCTTGGCCCAAGCAAGTGATGGCAGGACTGCCTTTCAAAACCCCTTAAACCTGAACCGTACAAACCGCCGGATAACTTCAAAGTCCTGAGAGTTCAGCGTGACGAGGACAGCACCGATGCTCCGGCAGGAAAGGGCAATAAGAATATCGTTGATAAGGGCTATCTTCTTGCTTCTAAAATCAGGGCGCTTCAGCCTAATTTTGACGGCTATGTAGCCGGCTTCCTTCCATTCTTCGTAGGCAGGATTGACAATCCTCCTGACACGCTCAAAAGGCCTCAGAAAATTCTGTACCCTGCGCACTGTAAGATCATCCGTGCATCCGACGATAAGTTCCTGGGCTACGACGCTAGAAAAAAAAGTGGAGGGAAGGCGCCTGCCATATTGGTCTACATGTCGTAAAGCAAAACTCCGATCCAGCATGCAGTGGATATAGATGTTGGTGTCCAAGATATATTTAGCGGCCATAAAGGTCCTCGACCCCACCGACCCCAGCGTTATCTACCCACGCCTTGGTCGCTTCTTCCTGGAAAAGGACGAGGTCAATGGCCTTTTGTACGGCCTCTGTCTCTGTCCTTGCTTTTAAAAGACGCTTTACCTTTTTGATCTTGGCTTCGTCCAACCAGTAGTTTTTGCGTTTCAGGGCTTTCATCATAACCTCCCAATATACGCATAAATTACTCAGCTATATACGTATTGTCAAATGCGCAGCAAATTCTAACTCCGCAGCAATACTTTGAGCGCTCCTGGCCGGCCCGCGTGGGCGACGGCCTCTAAGCCGTCGGCGAGCGGATAGACTTTTTCAATCAAAGGCGTGACTATGACGCTCCTCTGCGCCAGCGCCTCAAGCGCCGGAGGAAAGACGCCGCAGCGCGAGCCCACAACGGTAACTTCATTGATCACCAGCGGTGCAAGGGAAAGGGAGTGAGATTCAGCCACGGTGCTCTTCAGGACCAGCGTCCCTCGCGGGCGCACCGCCTCCACAGCCGTCTTGAATCCGGAAGTGGAGCCGGTCGCCTCGACGACAACGTCTGCCTGGGGCGGTTTCCAGTCTGAGAGCAAAGCGGTTCTCATGCCGAGCCGTTTAAGGAACTTGAGCTTATGCTCGTGTTTGCCAACAATGGTTACGTGCGGGGAAAACAAGCGCAGGACCTGAGCGCAAAGAAGACCAAGCTTGCCATCCCCAAGGACAAGCACATCATCCGCGGCTTCAATTTCGATCTGCCCGACAATCTCAAAGGCGGCCGCCAGCGGCTCGGTGAAAACCGCCTCTTCGTCCGATACGCTATCGGGCACGGGATGGAGATTCTCAGACGGAACTGCCACATATTCGGCGAAGCTCCCGTCGGCGCCGAGAATCCCCATCACCCGACGCTCCGGGCAGTGGCGTCCCAGCCCACGCGAACAAAAGCTGCAGCGGCCGCAGGCGAAGTTGATCTCTCCGACCATCCGTTTTCCGACAAGCTCCCGAGGCCCCTCCACCACATCACCAACCATTTCATGTCCGAGGACACCGCGAAACTCCATGTAGCCGCGCAAGATTTGGAGGTCCGTGGAGCAAATACCCGCTAAGCGAACGCGCAGCAGGGCTGTGCTTTTGTCAGCCGCGGGTGTCGGATAGGCCGGATCCAGGCTGAGTTCCTTGCCATTCCAATTGAGGGCGCGCATGCCTTTTTTTGACGGGCGAAAGCTGTCCTAGCTCTCAGTAGTGGACGGCGACACCCACGCCGCCTGAGACGGCGATCACTTCGCCGTTAATGCCCACGGAAAGAGGCGAGGCGAGAAACGCCGCGACATAGGCGATCTCCTCGGCCGTGACGAGCCTGCCGATGGAAACGTTCGCGGCAATCTGTTGGGTCAACTCCCCGACCGTGACTCCCCGGCGCGCCGCCCGACCGGACAGCCGCTCGCCCAACCTCTCCGTAACGGTGGCCCCGGGGTGAATCGCGTTCACGTTGATCCCCCAGCGCCCCAGCTCGACCGCAAGCGACTTGGTCAGGTGCACCGTCGCCGCATTCCTTGCGCCCGCGCTGATGGCGCCGGCGGTCCGGGCGGCCATACCGCCGACATTGATGATCCGGCCCCAGCCGGTGCTCTTCATCAAGGGGACCACCGCCCGCGCACAGCGCAGATAACCGAGCACCCGCTCCTCGAAATCACGCAGGATGAGATCATCGGTTACGCCGGCAAAATCCTCGGCGACTCCACCCGAGACGCGACCCGCATTGTTGACCAGGATGTCGACCCCGCCCAAAGCCGCGCTGGCGCTGTCCACCAGGCGCTTGATGGAATCGGCCTGAGAAATGTCGGCGACGATGGGGAGCACGCGCCTTCCCGTCTCGCGCTCAAGATCCTCGGCCGCTGCCTTAAGCGCATCTTCCGTGCGGGCGCAGATCGCGCACTTGACTCCTTCACGGGCAAGCTGCCTGGCGATGGCTTTGCCGATGCCCCGGCTCCCGCCGGTAACGAGAGCCCTTTTGTCTTCAAGCTTAAGGTCCATGTGTTATCCTTCCCGTTTCGACCGTCGGGTTCTCGATCCGGCAAAAGAAACAAGGGGTGGCTTGCAAGGAATGCGGAGTGAGAGTTTTAGCGCAAGATCTGGCCATACCCGTCGAGGCGCAGTTTGATCCCTAAAGTCTTTAGCATCCACCAGAGGGAGGCGGCCGTGCTCGAGACCGCCGGACGGGCGATTTCCCGTTCGAGCCTGTCGATGTGAGGCAGCGTGCGCCATCTGCCATGGACGAGGACCGCATCGGCCTCGGGATGCTCCCCGAATACACCGCGAGCGACCTGGTAAGAGGCATCATCGGGAAGCTTTGCTTGGCCCACGGGATTGGCAACGTCGAGTCCCCGAATACCCAAAACCTCAAAGCCTGCGTCTTCGAAGTAGCGTTTCAGGGCCTGATTGATCCGTTCCAAATAAGCCGTGGCGACGACGATCTTCTTGGCCCCCACATGCTTCAGCGCTCCGGCGTTCGCGCAGAGAGAGGTGGTCACCGGAAGCCCGAGACGCTCGGTCAGTTGTGCGGCCAGCTCCTCTTCCGCCCGGTAGCCGCGCTGGACTGCCACAGTGATACCGGACAAAAGAATACAATCGACTTCTTCGGCCACGAAGCCCGAGAGACTCGACTCCAACGACAGCGCGTACATTGAGACCCGTGGACACGAGCGTGAAGCCGGGCGGAAGGATTTCGCTCCAATCGGACGGAATCTCAAAAACCGATGGGGAAAGATAACCGATGCGTGCTTTCCAACTAGGCATACCCTTAACCCTCCAGCCCCTCCCTAAAATTCCTGTTGCCTATCTCCTGTTCAACGTTCAAGGTTCCGGGTTCAAGGCTCACATTGAACTTTGAACGTTGAACCTTGAACGTTATTGCCTATTGCTTGCGGGTAAATCCACCGCCCCGGCTCGCGCGCGTAGTCGCCATAGGAGCCTGGCGCGTTTATCCCCGGAATCTCGGGAATCCAGTCCTCCTTAAGAAGCTCATCCGGGTCCCCGTATTTCTCCGCGACCTTTCTCACCTCTGGATCATCGAGCGCAAGCAGTCGCCCTTTCTCGATGATGCGGATTTCCTCGCCCTGCTTCGTGGTGAGAACGAGGGTGGGGAAGAGCAGATGAACGTGGAGGTGACCGTAGGCGAGCTTTCTCTCAGCGGCCCACTCCTCCTCGGTCGCGCGCCATGCGGTCCCGCACCCGGTATGGATGACTCCCGACCTCCGCCTCTCCCACTCCGCCCCGCCCGAGGAGAGCATGTGGATGTTCGAAGGCCGCGTGATCTTTGGGTGAGTTCCGATCGCCATCTCCCAGAGCCAGAAGAGTCCCTTGCCCGGAAACGAGGGATACTGGCTGTTCTTCGTCTCATCGATCAGCTCTCGCCATGCCTCCCCATAAAGACCCCCGCCTTCGACCTTCTCCACCTTACCCCTTTCGATCGCCACCTTGACGAGCGGGAACGGCTTTGAGTAGTGGCTCGTGGTCCCGCAGATCATGCCTGTCGCATCCTCTTTCTTGAGGACCGGAGTCCACGGATGGGCCATGAGATGACCCCAAAAAGGAGTCTCGTTGAAGGCGAACCAGTCGCCGGTAAAATAATCCTCCCAAAGCGTGTAGCTCAAGTCGGTCCCTTCGGGATCCGCGACGTGGATCTTGCCTCCTCTGCCTTTTTTCCAGATGGGCTCCCACGCTTTGAAGTTGATGAGACGCTGGACTTCTCGGGGATAGGTGGTGGCCGCGCTGGCGAACTGCTCCAGGACCTGCCATGGAATGGGTTCATAATGGAAAGAGGTTTTGGGTATCCCGCCACCTCGCCCATGAATGAGTAACGTGTAGCCGTTTTTTTCCGCCAGCTCCTCGATCCATCTCGCCCCCTCCCAGCGGCGAGGGTTGGTCCGCGAAGACTCGCGGCGAATGACGACTCGAATCTCATCGTATTCATCGAAGGGCCGGTCCGGGCCCACGTCCACCACGATGATATCGGCCTTGGCCCCTTTCTCCCTCAAGGCCGACGCAATCGACTCCGCGATGCGCGGATCGTAATGGCTGTCCACGCCGATCAATACCTTATCGCCTTTTCCCACGGCGCAGTAACCGATGAAGCCCACCGCGGTTCTTCGCAGCCCTTCTTCGCCGCAAAGAAAACGGGCATAAGACATGAGGGAAGACACGTCGATGACTTTTATGCCCGGATAACCCGCATCGTCATCGCCGCGCAGTTTTGCCTCGGGGTGATATTCACACATCGGTTGACTCCTTCCCAACTCCCATTGCACTCAAGCGAGGGATCACGTTTCCCTACGCGCTGTCTCGCGACTATCTGACTAAGGGCGCACCGGGTCCGGACGCGACCATTTGGTCCGCGGTGTCGGAAGTCGTTCGCCATCAACGTAGATCTCCGGTTCGCGCTCCTGGAAGAAACAGAAAAGGGCTCGAACTTTCGGGCATTCGGGGATCGGGTCAAGATAACTCCATACGAGATCTGGAAAAATTCTCTCGCCTATCCTTACAGACCAGTACGACGCCACTCCCTTGTAGGGGCAGCGGGTTATCGTCGGACTTGGAATCAGGAGTTCAGTCCGCACGTCCTCCGGAGGGAAATAATAACGAACCGGGTGGTTGGTTTCGAAGAGTAGTCGGGGGCGACCGGTGTCGGCTACCTCTTCTCCACCGACCAAAGCCCGGATGTGCCGCGAGCTCTGCAGAACATCCACGCGCTTGTAGGGATCGCGCGGATGGACGAAAATCTCTTCGTCTTCCTCATACCACGCATCCATCTGGTTCCACACGAAAGAGATGTAATCTTTGAGCTCCACGCACTGCGCGGGCGGATCCGTGTAGTTCCACGCCCCCCGCTCGGCTACGTGGGCGGCGGAGACTACGGTATAATAAGCCGCCTCGCCCTTGTGAGGACAGCGATCTCGGTGCTCCGTGGCGCGGAGCCGGTCCATTTTGACGTCTCGCTTCGGAAAGTAATAAACGGGCAGGCAATCGGCCTCTCTGAGAAGGAGAACGCGCTTGCTGTCCGCGATTGTCTCGGCGCCAAAAACAACGCGAACCCGCCGGCAGCTCTCCTCAATTTGCACCCAATGATCGGAGATGCCCTTTCCAATCGGGCTCGGAAGCCTCACCGTCATAACGGCCTGCCGGGTAAGACCCTCAACCGCGCTTGATTAGCTTTTGGAGGCTGCGAAGCTCTCGTGGCGGATCAAGGCGCTGGCCCATTATGGTCCAGGAGACCTCGCCGACGTAAATGTTGCCCTTGGAATCGAGCGCGAGCCCGTGCGGCGCGATGAACTGTCCCGGTCCCTCGCCGCCCCGGATGTCCCCGAGGCGAACGAGCACTCTTCCTTCCATGTCGAGGACGCTCAGTCTCGGCCCCAGATTCGGAACGTCTTTGTTGACGGGGAGCCCCGGCCCCAGCTCTCCGAGGTAGCACAGCGGAATGGGGCCGATATCCATATAAAGGGCGCAGGGCCGGTGTATATTGTGCCACTGGGTCTCGAACTTTCCGTTCGGATCAAAAACCTGGATCCGGTGATTCTCGCGATCGGCCACGTAAACGTAGCCGTTTTTGTCCGTGCAGATATTATGGACGATGTTGAATTGGCCCGGATCGGTGCCGGGCTCGCCCCACGAGAGCATCAACTTCCCGTCGGGCGTGTATTTGTGCACGCGGGAGTTGCCGTATCCGTCCGAAACGTAGATCTCCCCTTTCGGCGAGAAGGCGACGTGCGTGCATCGATTGAAAGGCTCCCCGCTCTGAAAAGGAGCCGGCTTCCCCGGGATGCCGAGCGTCATGAGCACTTTTCCGTCCAGCGTGCATTTGCGCACGGTGTGGTCGCCGTCGTCGGTAAGAAAGATCGTATCGTCGGGACCCATCGTGACCCCGTGGGGGCGCTTGAAGACGCCTTCTCCCCACGAGCGCAAAAAGTTTCCCTCGCTATCGAAGATGATTACCGGATGGGCGCCGCGGCTGAACAGATAAACCTGGTCCTTTCGGTCCACCCCCACGGCGGCGACCTCGCGGTAAGACCAGCCGTCGGGCAACTTACCCCATCCTTCGGCGACCTCGTAGAGAAAGTCCCCGCTTCCCATCACGGCACCCATGGCGTTTCCTCCCTTCGATGAGCCGGATTTTCTCCGACTCGCATCGTCGACGATAGGCGCAATCTATCTCGCTTTGGCCGTGCCGTCAATTA
>JACPFH010000185.1 GCA_016183075.1 Deltaproteobacteria bacterium
TAGGGCATTCGGAACAGAGCTTTGTAGCTCTCGCTCTGCAGGACATCGTCAATCAGGGGAGGCTAAAGCTAAAAGTCAGCGTAGAGGCTGCATGAAATGTCCTGATGCGTTTGCCCCCACAGACCCTAGAGAGAGTTGACTACCCCGGACCTGCCGTTTCGGACAAAATGACATGAATCACCGTTGGCGGGGGGGCAGCCACCGAGGCTATGAGTCTCGAAAAGATCCCCGGTACTTTTTTTTCTCTGTAGTCCTAAGTACTGAACCTCCGGATATAATCTTGAAGTTTTTTGAAGCGACCGTCGTTTTCAAGGTCCTGTCGGGCGTTACGGATCGCCTCAAGGCAGTCCTTGAGGTCGCTCGGCAGCCACTGCGAGTGGTCACCTATGACCGTATCGAGAAGAGCGAGCGACTCT
Source organism: Deltaproteobacteria bacterium (assembly GCA_016183075.1). Classification (GTDB taxonomy): domain Bacteria; phylum Desulfobacterota; class Binatia; order UBA9968; family UBA9968; genus 2-12-FULL-57-22. The sequence continues at coordinate 417 of JACPFH010000185.1, forward strand.
TCAGGGTACTGGGCAGACAGCGAGGCTTCATGCAGCGAATGCACGATCAAGTCGGGATGCTGGAGCGGCTGCAACCATGCCTGCAGTTCTTTAAAGGCGTCTGGGAATGCTTCGCCCGCAGCGATACAGAGACGGGCGAACTGTTCGGCGATCGCCGTGGTCCTGACTTCCTGAGATTTCGGCCAAATGTCGTGAATGTATGGCTTGATACGATTGTGCCAGTATTCGGCCCGCTGATCCCCGGCGCTCCCCAACGCCTGAACCAGCGTTTGCGCCGTCCGCTGCAGGCCTTCTATCGGCAGTGAACGTGTTGCGGTGGCCATCTCAGACTTAGAAAACGTATCTCCTCGCTCAAGAGCGGCGAAAGTCAATAAGGCTGCGTATTGTCGGCCATGGTCGCGGATTTCCCCATAATGTTGTGCCGTGGCAAGAAAGTGTGGCTTGATGGCTTGCAATAACGGCCCGTACAATCGCGCCGACCAGAGGAACCCTCTCCACACGGCGCACGCTTCGATGGCCGACCGCTGCCAATCGAATAAGGTTAAAAGGTATTGCACGGCCCAATCACGATCCACGCGAAATAAGGCGATCACGTGCGCAGCCAAGAGTACGCGGCCGTGCCTGAATTTTGCCATCTGCGTGTCACATAGCTCAGTGAATAGGGGCTTAACCTGATGCGGCAGTCCCTGACCATCTTCCAATGATCGTCGGTACCACCAACGCAATGCGGCTTCGGTCACATGTCCGACCGGGTGGTTGATGGCCGTTGACACAGGATCATCCACCCTGACACCGCCTTCATAGTCAAGTGAAAGAATGCGGCGAATGAGGTTGAAGAATACGGTCTCGTGGCCTTCGAAGGTCTTCGCGAGTGATTGCATCCACCAGCCGAGCGTGTGGGCGAGTGACTGAAGGACCTCGTTCGGCGCATCGCTCAGTACCGGCCCTACACACCGCCACGATCGCTTGAGAAGCTTTTCGTCAGCCCAAACTTGCAAGGCTTCTCGCCACCGCTCGACTGGCCATTCGCCACCTCGCGCAAGACGAATCAGAGCCGACACAGCTTTCCGAAAATCCCGCTTACAGCGGTCACGCCAGTCGTCTCCTTTCCGGAAGTCACTAACCGGATGCTCCCTCAACCAACTCACTAGCTCGCGATAACGCTTGGGCGTGGCGAGGAAGCTTCGCCATTCATCTGCTTCACCCATCCACATCGGAAACTCGTCCCGTTCATCCTCTGCCAACTGCCACTGGGGCTGCTGCGCAGACAACTCTTCCAACCGCGCGGCAGCATCAGTACCGAGTTGCGCGCCAGCCCGCTGGTACTTGGCCAGGCGCAGCCAAAGTTCACGATCAAAGATGTACCGCAGATGCTGGGGCTCAACGTCGTCTCTATACAGTTCTCTGGGTGGGCCTTGGAGGATGGCACGCTCCAGCCGTTCACGATCCTGTCTATCCAATCGAGAAGCAATAGCAGTTAGCAGACGGAAACACTCACGCTGAGTTTCAATTGACCATAGCCACCTGTGATCGTCTGAGAGCAACCAGTCAAGCGCTTGGCGTGGTGGGACGATGTCGTAATGGGTTGCGGCAAAGAACGCAAGGCGCCGAAATAGTGGATAGGCAATTTGGAACCAGTGCTCGGCTTCGAGCCGTGCTCGTTCCGGAAATTTTTCAACCGTTGCTACCCACGCATCGCGGGCGAGGTCGATCAGGGCAGTCCAGTCACGGAAATCTCGGTTTTGCGGGTGTCTGCTGATAGACGGCTGATAGACGTAGGACAAATCGCTGTCGGAATTCGCACCGCCCAGTTCGGCCATTAGATCGAGTGTGTCGTGTAGCAGGCTCGTGGCATCGGACAGCAATTGAGGCAAAGCCTCGCGTCCTTGCCCGTCCTGCTTGATTTCCTCAAGCGTGGCATGCACGTGGTCTGTTGAGAGGACGATCTCCCAGTTCACCAAATCCTTGATCTTAGGGTTTTGAACGGATACATTCCGATCCGATCCCTCCAACAGACCAAATGGCGGGCTGAGACGGACGCGAGGTTTCAGTAGCTCGATCAATTCCAGCCGAAGCGTGGGCGTAAACCCAGCCCGCTTGAAACGGTCGCGCCAGTCGTAAAGTTCAAGCACGGACATGCCCCCCGAGCACCAAGCGCCATAGAGTTTGTATAGCCGTCGGTGGCGGTTTCTCGTTGAGTGCATCGCGAATGAGCCGCGCAAAATTTGAATGCAGCGCACCTCCATGGTTCGCTACCCAGAGCAACAACTTAGGATTATCAAGGTGTTTCGTCAGCCAGCGAGCTAGTTGGACCATTACGTTATCCCAGCGACTTTCGGTGGGACCACTACTTACAAGCGCGCTCCACGGTGCTAAAGTGTAGGGCGTAGGACGAAACGCGAAGCTGAAGGCGAGTACATCGTCTTTGTTGCTTTCGGGCGCTACACCGAACCGCGCCAAGTCTTCTTGGTTGAACCGCTTTTCCGTAAGCGATTCCAGCCAGTCGAGCGACGGTGGCGGTTCGAGTTCGGCAAAGCGCTTCGCCGGGATACCGCTGCGGTCGGCCAGCGCCCACAACACACGGCCGACATAGTCGTCCTCTCGCGTGCTCTGCATCGGCGGAGTGGCGGCGTACCGAACGACGAGACTCTCCTTGCCGGAGATACCGTCCCGATATGTAGCAGCCCATTCGTGTAGTGTGGCGTGAAGGTGCCGGTGTCGCCTAGATTGCCGGTAGAGGATCGGCGTGACGTTCTTTGCTTTCCACTCGTTGGAAGCCTCCACTTCTTTGCCTTTGGAGTAACTAGCAAAGGCATATGTCTGAATTGGCGACTCGCCCAGGAGGCGATCGGCAGCGAGTGCATCCATCATGTAGCGCAGCACGGGGTCATTGAGGCTGTAACCGACAAAACACACCGCGTAGTTGCGGAACAGCTCGCTCACGAACCGTGCCGCCCAGCGCTCCGTGAGATACGCAAGACCAAAGTCACCGCTGGATACCACTAGCCGATCCAATTCGCTGTCCGTCGGAGTCTCGGGCAACAGCCCGTGTAGGTACAGGCAGCAAAGGCGACTTGAAGCGCTCAAGCGCGAGATTTTTCCGATCGATGACGTGCTCGAAAATCCGGTCAAAGTTGGTCGTGACAATTCGGTAGCGGCCTTTACGATTGAGCGAGAGTGTCAGCAACGCTTCATGGGTCACTGTGGCCTTGGGCTTGGAAAGATCCGCGGTCAGAATTCCGGCCAGTTCCCGTCTTACTTTTTCCCTTCCGCCAACGATTTTGTTTTCGAGCAAGCCTATGGCTGTGTCGTACTCGCCCTTTGCAATGGCCGTTTCCTCAATGCTGGACGGTGACCAAACCAAGCGTTCGTAGAGTGCCTTGACGAGCTCGCGAAACCCCGGCAAGCCGGCCGGATAGGAGATTCCCGCGCCGCAGAAAAACACGACGCGACCATCTTCGTGCGCCTCTAACAGGCGATCCGGAATGTCGGGGCCGTTATGGACGAACTGCATCCTTAATTAACCCACTGGCAGGAAAGCCGACCGGTATCTCCCCTCGAAACGGTGGGATGTCCCAGATATTCGCCTTACCACGCTTCATACTCGCAACTCCCCCTTGAACGCGCGGTCGAGGATGGCTGGAAGTAATGCATCGATCTCGGCGGCGGTCTCTGCCTGCAGCGCTTTCAACCTGTCCATCTCCGCTTGCAAGGCGTCCAACTCGGCGACGATGCGGCACTGCTCATATGTGTAACGGGTGCCAGGCTTTTATAATTTGCAATTCCGTTGTTGATCAGCTTGCCTTTATTTCTTAGGACAGCATTTCTCCAAGCGACCACGCTCGGTCCGTGACCCCCGCCGACAGGGGGATAAAAGGTCAGAGTCATTTACGTATGAAAATTGCCTAGCGGAGACCCCAAGAATCCACTGTAACCACGTTGTGAGATTCAAGCCAGGCTGCTTGCCCTGGCGCCCTCATGCCCACCTTTGTTCTGCTTTATCACCTCGACCTCCTAGCCCATGCGTTCCAGAACTGTTTTGGCGTCCCGATGGGAATCCCCCTATACCGCCTCAGCGCTAGCAGATGGTTATCTCCCGACACGATCCATTGGGCCCGTGAGGCAACAGCGCAAGCCAGAATCTTATCATCGTCTGGGTCCTGCGGAATCACCGGCTCCAACCTGGGTTCGTGAATGACCTCAACGATACTCAGCAGAGACTCCATCAACTCGCCCACTGAAGTGTTCAAGGCTGCAATCCTCGGCGCGAATTTGGGGCGCGACAGCGCTTCACGGACCTCATCCATGATCGCGGGAATCGTAACTGGCACAAAATCACCGGCTTCAGCTCCTCGAATAATCTGGTGGGGAATGCCTGTCCATAGGAGCCCCGAAATCCAGACGTTAGAATCCAGCACCAGCCGGACCTTAGCCACGCCTGCTCCGCTTCTCCCGGCGCATGTGGTGGACCTCCGCGGCAATTTCTTTGAGGGGCATCTCCTTTTCGGGAACCCTCTCGGCTATCTGGGAAGGCCTCAGAGGCCTCAGGCGTTTGAGGACGATCATGTCTCCTTCCGTCCACACCGCCAACTCGCTCCTCCTCGGGAAGAGATTTAAAATCTCTTTTGGAAGCCTAATGGACCCGTTAGGCTCAACCTTAACAGCCTTCATGGATCACCTCCATCCGACTGTGATAATAGCTGATTTCAGTAGCTCCTTGCTACCTGGCATCGGAGCAAGACGGTGCAGCGGTTCTTGTCACAGCCGCTAGCCATCAGCCTTCATCTCTCAGGTTTAAAAAGATTTGAAGATAAAGGGTCCGCTCATAGGCCTTTAGCAACAACCGCTCGATCCGCTGCGCTCTGATCTGCACTCAAAGGAATTCGCTTTTGCGGTGTGGCCATCGGGAACTCACAAACCGCCTTCGTGATCGCGCGCCAGGTCCGGTCCAAGATCCCGATACAGTGGCGAAAGATGATGCCCTAGCCCCGGACCTGATTTTGACGCGGACAGTATCTGATAAAATTTCTGTCATTCTCGCTGTCACTCACTTTACACCTCCTCAGTCCCACACCGTCTCGACCCATTCGCCTTCCTGTATTTGTTCATCTGCTGTAATGAGAGGATAGCCGAGGTGGCGGGCGGTGGCGACAATAGCTCTATCGGCTGGATCACGGATGGAAGATAAACCCGCCGCCCCTAAAAGAATCTCCAAAGTATAAGGCTGAATTTGGAAGTTTGGGGCTCTATCGATCTCTTGAGCCCACCGGTGGAAAGGGAGCTTGAACTTTATGATCTGTCTTTCGCTGAGCCGCATCGCCTCCTCCAAAACCGGTACCGGGATGACAATCACATTTTTCCCTTCATGGGCAGCCTGAAAGATCCTCCTGGCCTTTCGACCCAAACGATTCAGCCTGCCCGTGACCACAAAGATCAGAGGGTGCGTATCCGTGACGTAGATCATTTGAACTGTTCGATCAACCGTTGAAACGATGCTTCCCTTTCTTGTTTTAGCTCCTCTAGAGCCCGGTCCAAATCACCGCTAAGCTTCGCTGTCCCTTCCAGCTTCAAGGGTTTACTTCTCATGACCTGCCGGTAAAAACCCAGTTCCTCGCCCACCCTCTCATGCCAGTTAGCATCTACCAGCACGGCCTTGACCTTCGATCTCTGGGTAATGGCAACGGGGCCTTTCCCCTTGTGCACTTCGTCCACTAAAGCACTCAACTTAGCTCTAGCCTCGCTTAGAGAAAGCTGTTTCACGGGTTTCATCCTCTCTTATCTCTTCTGTACAAACAATTGTACAAGAAATAGCAAGGGAGTCAATCCCTTTTGCCCCCAATAGCCAATGATGGGAATTTGCTTTTGCGGTGTAGCCTTCAGGAACTTACAAAGCGCCTCCGGGTAATTGCAGGCGCTACTTTGGCAAAAGCCTCAGGCCGCCGTGCCGAACGAAATGCCGGAAATCGACGTCGCGGCTAACCAAAGGAACTCCGTGATCGATGCAGACCTGAGCGATGAGGGAATCGACCAGCGGCGCCTTTTGACCGCGGCGGATGAGTTTCGAGCGGAGGTATCCGGCCCTTTCCCAAAAACCACCGAGAAGGGAAAGAAGAGGCAATTCTTTCAGGACGCCGGCGACATACGCGGAAAGCGTGGGATCGCTCAGGAGTTCGGACAAGACGACAGGTGGGAGAACCGCCTGTTTGTGTTCCAGAGCCGTCTCTACCGCGTCTACGTCCGCACCCTCTCCGCCGGACAAATATTCAATCAAAGAGCTGGTATCGAGCGCGATCATGTACGGTCTTTCCGCAGGGCCTTCAAGTCAAGCGAGAACCTAACTTTACCCTTGAGCTGGCGAAGTTTACCGTAAGCTCTCCCGGCAGCTACTAACTGGAGACCCTGCCTTATAGTCGGGGTAATTCCCAGACCGGTAGCCTTCTGAGCTTTTTTGAGAAGGTTTTCGGGGATATGAACGGTGATCTTCTTCGCTGTTTCCATAGCGGGAATTTACCAGGTGCGATGCCATAAGTCAATATGGCATCGTTCTCCGCCGTGCCATCGCTTTCTTGAGAGCAGGCTCTGTAGGGTTAGGTAGATGTCCAGAGCAGTTACATATAACTCGCAAGCAACAACAGCGGAAAGAAAAGTGGAGGGGAGAAGAATGAAAGACGCCAAAGGCCCGTCCCGGTGCTTCCGTGGGTGTCAGCCTTCAGCCTTTAATACGTTTTGGCTGATGGCTGGTTGCTGAAAGCTTAGTTTCGATCACCTCGGCTATCATCCGGATGAAAGTCGGATGATCGTTGAGCGAAGGCGCGCGCAGGAAGCGCATGCCGAGCCGTTCGGCAATCTTTCGCGCCTCGATATCAAGATCGTAGAGCACTTCAACGTGATCGCAAACAAAACCGATCGGAGCCACAACGACATCGCCCGTCCCCTCTTTTGCCAAGGCCCCCAGAGCGACAGAGATGTCGGGCTCCAGCCAAGGCTCGCGGGGCTGGCCACTGCGGCTCTGGTAGGCGACCGACCAGCGCCGATGGCCCAGACGATCCGCCACCAGGCGCGCGGTTTCCTGGATCTGGTCGACATAGGGAGACCGGGCCGCCATCGCTGTCGGCACGCTGTGGGCGGTAAAAACAAGCGGTGTCGCTGGTCGTTTTCGAAGCGGGATTTTTTCCAGCACCGGCTCGATCTGTTCGGCAAGCGCCTGAATGAAAAGAGGGTGCGCGTGCCAACCGGGGCAATAGTCGATGTCCGGTGCTCCGGCGCCGAGCTCGGCGCGGGCCTCGGCGACGTTTTTCTGATAGCGCTCCCAGCTTGCCTCTGTCTGGTGCGGAGAGAGGATGAGGCCGAGCGCTTTTCTTACGCCGCCGGCCCTCATGCGAGCCAGCGTTTCTTTCAAAAAAGGGCTCGCGTGGCGCATTCCGACGTAAACCGGCAGGCCGATGCGGCACTCCTTCAGCGCGTTCTCCAGTGCATATGCCTGGCGAAAGGTAATCTCATTCAACGGTGACCGCCCGCCGATAGCCTCATAGTGGCGAGCGACTTCTCCGATGCGCTCGGCGGGCACGGGGTAACCCCGAAGCACGCGGCTGATGAAAGGTCGGATCTCGTCGGGCGAAGCAGGGCCGCCGAAGGCGATCAAGAGCGCAGCGTCACACGAGGGCATCATGTCCTGCCTTAGCGCGCGCTCAACTCATGAACGGCCTGTACCATCGCAATCACATGCTCTACGGGAGTATCCGGGAGGACCCCGTGGCCTAAATTAAAAATATGGCCCGGCCTGCCGCCGGCGCGCCTGAGAATCTCCCCGACCTTGCCGCGGATCTCATCGAGCGGGGCTAGGAGCGCGGCCGGATCCAGGTTTCCCTGTATCCCGACGTCGTATCCTAACTGCTGCCAGGCCTCGTCCAGATTTACCCGCCAATCCACTCCGATGATGTCGCCGCCCGCGGCCCGTATCAGCCTGAGAAGCCCCGCTGTGCCGGTGCTAAAGTGGATCACGGGAATTCCGTCAGTCAGCCCAGAGATGGTGGCGCTCATGTGAGGAGAAACGTATTTCTGATAGTCCTCCGGGCTCATGCAACCAACCCAGCTATCGAAGATCTGCACCGCCTGCGCCCCTGCCGTGATCTGCGCGTTGAGGTATTGGACGACGGCCCGCGAGAGGCGCTCCATCAGGTTTCTCCACGCACCCGGATCTGAATACATCAGCCGCTTGGTATGAATATAGCTGCGCGAGCCGCCTCCTTCGATGAGATAGGAAGCGAGAGTAAAGGGCGCGCCGGCAAAACCGATCAGAGGGACTTTGCCGTTCAGCGCGGCGCGACTCTTGCGCACCGCCTCGAAGACAAAGGGGAGCGACCGGTCAGGATCGAGTTCCTTGAGCCGGTCCACGTCTGCGCCGGTGCGTACAGGATGGGAAATCACGGGCCCATCGTCTTTGGTGTACTCCAACGGCACTCCCATAGGCTCGAGGAGCAACAGGATGTCGGCGAAAAGGATTGCGGCGTCGACGCCCAGCCGTTCCACCGGAGTTACCGTGATCTCGGCGGCGAGGTCCGGCCGCTTACATAGATCGAGAAAGCTGAACTCGGCCCTGAGCTTGCGGTACTCCTTCATATAGCGACCCGCCTGGCGCATTAACCAGACGGGAGTGTAGGGCGTCTTTTCTCTGCGGCAGGCGGCGAGAAAGGGGTGATTCGGGTTCGTCATGTCGCTCCTTCTTCGCTTCAGCGTGCACGCGGGGGCGATTTGCGAACGCCAATCGCCCCTGCGCCATATTTATCGCGCAGGCGGTCGATGCCCTGGTAGAGCCTTTCCCAGGAGCGGCGCTTTTCGATCTCGAACATAGAATCCTGCCAGCCCGCCATCACCAGGGCGCTTGCGCTCACTCCCAAAAGACGAACCGCTGTCTCCGCAAGGACATTTTTCTCCAGCAGCTCGCGCGCCACGGCAAAAATTTCCCGGTCAAAACAGGTAGGGGAGGAGAGCGTCCGGGAACGGGTAACGGTTTGAAAATCACGATAGCGGATTTTCAGCGTGATACAGCGGGCGCGGCAGCCCGCACGGCGCAATCTCCTCCCCACTTCTTCCACCAGCTCCCATAAGACCTCCTCCATCTTCTCGCGATCACGCAGGGGCGCATCCAGCGTCGTCTCGTGCCCGATCGAGTGATCATGGTTTCGAGTTCCACTCCCCGGCTCCTCAAGATCGAGATATCGATCCCTCAATCCGGGCTGCCGCAACAATGCGGCAACGGTTTTGATGCCCCGCTGGTAGAGCTGTTTTTGCGTCCTGGGTCCGATTCCGGGAATCGACTCCACCGGGAGAGGGGAGAGAAAAGCCCGCTCGCTGCCCGGCGGCACAAAGATAAAGCCGTGCGGCTTGGCCAGGGTGGCGGCGATCTTCGCTACCACCCGACTGGTGGAAAGTCCGCCTGAGGCGGAAAGGCCGAGATCTTTTTCTATCCGCGCGAGGATCCTGCGAGCCGTCTTGGCAGGCGGGCCAAAGAGCCGCTCGGTGCCCGTGAGATCCACCACTCCCTCGTCAATGGAGAGCGCATGAACCTGCGGCGAGTATTGCTCCAGGATGGCGAAGACCCTGTCCGAAAATTCGCTGTACACCTGACGCCGGTTGGGCAAAAAGATCCCGTGAGGACAGAGCTTCTTCGCTTGAAAGCCCGGCATCGCGGAATGGACGCCGTACTTTCTTGCCTCGTAAGAGGCCGCAGTGACCACCCCTCTACCATTTCTTCCCCCGACAATCACCGGTTTGCCTTTTAAAGCAGGATTCATCACCTGCTCAACCGAGGCAAAAAAGGCGTCCATGTCGACGTGGAGAAACCAGGCCATAACCCGTCAAAGCTTAGGTGACGGCTAGGGTAACGTCAACCCTCAGCTTCTCCTGCCCCCGCGCGCGGCAGAGAACAGGACCGAAAGCATCGTAAAGAGATTGATGATGTGGACGGTGTAGCGGAAGCTACCCATGAAGATCCGCGGGGCGGAAGACCAATATTGGGGAGATTCGATCTGAAGCGGGCTGAGCCCGGCGGCGGCCAAGCCGTAAGTGAAAAGAGCGGCCGAGAGGGCGACGCCCGCAGCTCCACCGACACGCGCCGTCGTCGTCGACACGCCGGACGCGACGCCGAGCTTGTCTCGGGGAACAGATCCAAAAATCGCGCTCTGATTCGGCGCGTTGAAAATGGCCCAGCCGAGCCCCGAAAGGGCCAAAGGGAGGATAATCCGGATCACGCTCGCATCGAACGTCAGAGAAGCGATGAAAAACTGCGCGAGCACGATCAGGGCGGACCCGAGCGTACAGAGCGAGCGCGAGCCCAGACGGTCAGAAAGCCAGCCGGCCAGGGGCCCCACAACGATGATAACCGCTGAATTGGTGATGATGATCCACCCCATCTGGGATGGAGTAAACCCCATGATGCTCTCGAGATAAAACGGCATCAAGAAATTGATCGCAGATTGCGTCGAGGTGATACAGAACAGGCTTAGATTCGCTGTGCTGAAGAGACGGTTGCGAAATAGCGAGAGGCTCAAGACCGGCGCGCCGACGCGGAGTTCGGTTACGATGAAGAGACATAGGGTGACGGCGGAAACAACGATTAGCGAGATCACCCGTGGGTGACGAAAGCCAAGATGCGGGGCTTGGTTTAGGGCATAGAGAAACGCTGTGTTGGCGGCAAGCAGCAGCGCCGCGCCGAGAAAATCCAGGCGGGCGCTTTGCCTATCCGCGAGGCTTTCCGGCAAGGTTCTCCGCGCCAGATAGGCTCCGGCCACAGCGACGGGCACATTCAGGAAAAAAATCCATTGCCAACCTGCGCTGTCGATCAGAAACCCACCCAAGGTAGGTCCGGTGAGAAAGCCTACGTGGAAGGCCATCTGGGTAAGCCCGAGGGCCTTGCCCCGCTCCGCGGCAGGAAACGCAACCGTGACGAGCGCTCGCCCATTGGCCGTGAGCATCGCCCCTCCGACCGCCTGCACAACGCGAAAAACGATCAACTCGGCGGGAGAGCGAGAAAAACCACAGAGGGCGGAGCCCAAACCGAAGACGAGAAACCCGCTGGTGTAGATCCGTTTGCGACCGTACAAGTCGCCCATTCGCCCCAAGGTGAGGACTAACCCGATTAGTGTGAGATCATAGACGAGCAGCGCCCACTGAATCGTGCTGACGCTGGTTTGAAAGACTCGCGTCAGCGTCGGCAGCGAGACAAAGATCGCCCTGTGATTCAGAGCGGTCATGAACATACCGAGGCTGACGTTAAAGAGCACCACCCGCGGGTTCAAGGGTCCTTCGCGCGTGTCCATTGGCCATTAGGCAAACATCGCCACGGTACGTAGGCAGGTTCGTTTAGCGGAGTCGCTGGCAGGACGAGATCAACAATTGCTGGGCGCAGCGTGGCCGCCGGGAATCTTAATGCAGGACCCCTTCCGCCCAGGTTGCGTCACGATAGCCGGCGTCGCCGCGGGTAATGATCATCTGATCAGCGTCGGCGTCGATCTTTACCGTGTCGCCCTCGCGGACCTCACCCTGGAGCATCTTGAGCGCTAAAGGATCCTGGATCAGCTTTTGAATCGTTCGCTTGAGCGGACGCGCGCCGTAGATCGGATCGTAGCCTTTCTCCACCAGTAAATCCTGGGCGCGCTCACTGATATCGACCGCCATTTTCTTCGCCGCCAGGCTCTGGCGCAGCCGCTTGAGCTGAAGCTCGACGATCTGCTTGATCTCGGCTTTTCCCAAGCTATTGAAGATAATGAGCTCATCGATCCGGTTCAAAAATTCCGGCTTGAAGGCGTCGCGCAGAGCCAGGGTGACGCGGCGCTCCATTTCGCGGCGGTCTCTTTCGCCAAGATCTTGAATGTACTGACTTCCCAAATTGGAGGTCATGATGATTACGGTATTCTTGAAATCCACGGTCCTGCCCTGACCGTCGGTCATGCGCCCGTCCTCGAGAATCTGCAGGAGGGCATTAAAGACCTCGGGGTGAGCTTTCTCGATCTCGTCGAAAAGGACCACCGAATAGGGCTTGCGGCGCACCGCCTCGGTCAAATACCCGCCTTCTTCATAGCCAACGTAGCCCGGAGGGGCGCCGATCAAGCGTGACACCGAGTGCTTCTCCATGAACTCGGACATATCAAGCCGCACCATCGCCTGCTCGTCATCAAAGAGGAACTCGGCCAGCGCGCGGCAGAGCTCGGTTTTTCCCACGCCGGTCGGTCCGAGAAAGATGAACGAGCCAATCGGACGATTGGGATCCTGCAGGCCGGCGCGGGCGCGGCGCACCGCGTTGGCAACCGCGTTGATGGCGGGGTCCTGGCCCACTACCCTGGCTCTTAGTCGCTGCTCCATCTTGACCAGCTTTTGCACCTCGCCTTCGAGCATTTTTGCCACCGGGATGCCGGTCCATTTCGCCACCACTTCCGCCACATCTTCGCCGTCCACCTCTTCCTTGAGCATCTTCTGATGCTTCTGAAGCTCGGTAAGCTTTCGGTTTTCGGCTTCGAGTTCTTTCTGTAGTTGGGTAAGCACGCCGTAGCGAAGCTCGGCCGCCCGGTTCAGATCGCCCTGGCGCTGGGCCTGCTGTTCCTCGACCTTGGTGGTCTCGATCTTCTCTTTGACCGCGCGCAGCCTCTGGATGACCGCCTTCTCCTGGCTCCAGTGCGCCTTGAGTTTTTCCGAAGCCGCGCGCAGGCTCTCGATCTCCCGGTCCAACCGGCTGCGTCGCTCTTTGGAAGCCGGATCGTCCTCGCGCTTGAGCGCCTGCCGCTCGATTTCGTGCTGCCTGATTCTGCGCTCGACTTCGTCGATCTCGGTCGGCATGCTGTCGATCTCGATGCGTAGCCGGGATGCCGCTTCATCGATCAGGTCGATCGCTTTATCGGGCAGAAAACGGTCGCTGATGTAGCGATGGGAAAGCGTCGCGGCGGCGACGATGGCCCCGTCGGTAATGCGAACGCCATGGTGGACTTCGTACCGCTCCTTGAGGCCTCTCAGACTCGCGATCGTGTCCTCCACCGAAGGCTCCTGGATCAGCATCGGTTGGAACCTCCGCTCCAGAGCGGGATCCTTCTCGACACGCCTGCGATACTCATCGATGGTGGTGGCTCCTACGCAGCGGAGCTCGCCGCGCGCCAACGGGGGCTTAAGCATGTTGGAAGCGTCAATGGCGCCCTCGGCCGCGCCGGCGCCGACCAGGGTATGGAGTTCGTCGATGAAAAGGATGATCTGCCCGCTGGCGTCCGTCACTTCCTTAAGCACCGCTTTCAACCGCTCCTCGAACTCGCCGCGGAACTTGGCCCCGGCCACCAGGGCTCCCATGTCGAGGGCGACGAGCCTCTTGTCTTTCAGAGTTTCGGGCACATCGCCGTTAACGATTCTGAGCGCGAGACCCTCAACGATCGCCGTCTTGCCGACTCCGGGCTCGCCGATCAGCACGGGATTGTTCTTCGTGCGGCGGGAAAGGACCTGAATGACTCTGCGGATCTCGTCGTCGCGCCCGATGACCGGATCCAATTTCCCCCTGCGGGCAAGGTCGGTTAGCTCGCGGCTGTAGCGCTCCAGCGCCCGGTATTTTTCCTCCGGGTTCGGATCCGTGATCCGCTGCGTTCCGCGGATGTCAACCAGGGCCTGCAGAATACGCTCCTTCGTGGCGCCAAGCCCTCCCAGCAACCTCCCAGCCTCACCCTCGTCCTCGACCATCGCAAGCAAAAAATGCTCGGTTGAGACGTATTCGTCTTTGAGCTCTTCGGCAGCTTTTTCCGCCCCGTCGACAATCCGCTTCAAGCGTGGGGCGATGTAGGTCTGCCCGGCGCCCGCTCCCGTCACTTGCGGCAGCCGGTTGAGCGCCTTTTCCAGGCCTTCAAGCAGCCGGGCAGCAGGAACCCCAAGTTTTTGCAACAGCGACGGGACGA
>JACPFH010000186.1:0-3035 GCA_016183075.1 Deltaproteobacteria bacterium
GGTGGTGGGATGCGGCAAGGCGGCCGCGCCCATGACCGCGGCCGTCGAGGATGTGCTGGGGGATCGGATCAGTCGCGGGATCGTCGTGACGAAGTACGGTTACGTGCAGCCCACACGGATGGTCCGCATCCACGAGGCCGGCCACCCGGTTCCCGACGATGCGGGCATCAAGGGGGCAGAGGCGATCCTGGATCACCTCCGGGGTCTCGGGCCGATGGACCTGGTGCTGGTCGTCATCTCCGGCGGGGGCTCCGCCCTGACCCCCGCGCCCGTGGACGGCATCTCGCTCTCGGAGAAGCAGGCGCTGACCAAGTCGCTCCTGGCCTGCGGGGCGGACATCCGCGAGATCAACACGCTGCGCAAGCACATCTCCCGGGTCAAGGGCGGGCAACTCGCCCGGGCGGCCCAGCCCGCGCGGGTCGTGGCGCTCATTCTCTCGGACATCGTCGGGGATCCGCTGGATGCCATTGCCTCGGGCCCAACCGTGCCCGACCCAACCACCTTCGCCGACGCTCTGAGGATCCTGGACAAGTACCGCATCCGCGGGGAGATTCCCGCGACAGTCCGTGCTCGTCTGGAGGCCGGCGCTCGCGGAGAGGTTCCTGAGACGCCAAAACCCGAGGATCCCCTGTTCGCCCGGGTCCACAACCTGATCGTGGGGAGCAACATCCAGGCCCTGGAGGCGGCCCGGTCCGAGGCCTGCGCCCTGGGCCTGACCCCGATGATCCTGTCCTCGTCCATCGAGGGGGAGACGCGAGAGATCGCCCGGATGCACGCCGCCCTGGCCCGCGAGATCCGGACGAGCGGCAACCCGGTCACGCCGCCGGCCTGCCTCATCTCCGGCGGGGAGACCACCGTCACGCTGCGGGCATCCGGCAAGGGCGGGCGCAACCAGGAGTTCGTCCTGGCAGCGGCCCTGGACATCGCGGGCCTGCCGGACACCGTGATCCTGAGCGCGGGGACGGACGGCACCGACGGGCCCACGGATGCCGCCGGCGCCATCGCTGACGGCGAGACCTGTGGGCGGGCGCTCGCCCTGGGCCTGAATCCGCGAGCCGCCCTGGATGGTAACGACGCCTACCCCCTCTTCGCAACGCTCGGCGATCTCATCCTGACCGGTCCCACCAACACCAACGTCATGGACGTCCGCCTGGTCCTGGTCGGTTAACCAGCCTCAGAAGCGTTCGGCTGTTCGACCGTTTCCGCCACTGGCGGATTCGGATATTCCCGAACACCCAAGAATTTCACCGCCGAGATTGCAAGGAGTCGCCAATCCCGCCTGGGCGGGATCACCTCAACGTCGCCCACCGCGCTCGGTTGAAATATAAATCCCCTTCCGCAGTCGCGCTCCCCCCGCACGAGCCCAGTTTGCCCAGCGAAGCTAAGGCCATTTGGCCGCCGCTGAGCGCAAGCCCTCGCGGCCGCAACCACGTCGCTCTTTTGTAGCACGTTGGTTGAGTAGGCCGCGGGGGCTGGGTGGCAAACTGAGGCGCCGTGCCAAGATTGACGAGTCGAGGACGCCGATTCCGCTGTTGTTTGCGGAAGGAGGCGCCCGCAGACCAAGCCGCGCCCCCACCACTTTGTATTCCTTGTAGGTGGGGGCATAGCGGCGCCGCCCGAAACGCAAACCCGCCACCGCTGCTTTCCTCCAAATAGCAGCGGGTTTGCGTTGAGTGGTCGTCAATCTTGGCACGGCGCTAGCGAGTGAGCCGTCGTGGAAGGGGAAGGCGCGGGTAGCGCCTTAAGGGTGTGGCTGCGTTTGGGCGAAGCCCGCAGCCACACCCTTTGGTGTACCCCTTTCACGTCGGCGAATGAAGCGCAGCGAGCGCAGCGTCCGTGCGGGGGGAGCGCAATTTTTACGGATGGGTAGTGACGTGAGGTTGCGCACGGAGCGTAGGGAAACGCTTTTGTATCCAAAAGGGTTTCCCTGAGCCACCCTTGGGTGGCTAGGCCGTGGGGTTGGTTGTTGGGGTGGGGTTGGTGGTCGAGCTGTGGCTGTTGAGGCTGCTTGGTGAGATGTTAGAGGCCCCGCTTGGGAATGAGCTTGAGACGTTTTAAGTCCTCCATCGTCCAACGGGCTTGGGTTTGGATCATGCTCTTGAGGAGTTTGGTGTCAAACGTGTCGTTGCCGTGGTGATACGTCACCGTGACCATGCGGCCGTCCGAGTGGCGGTATTGGTGGTGGCTGCCTGAGCCACGCTCCAATTGGAACCCTTCGCGTATGAGGGCTCTGATTATTCGGCTGGCGGTCAGTCGGCTTTTGAGTTTGCTGTAATCAAGGGCGGTCATACGGCCACGCTGACCCAAGGTTCAGCCGTGGCTTTTACGTCTTCGACAGGTTCTAGGGGAATGGTCTCGCCGTGCTGCGCCATGGTCTTAAGCACAAGTTGGAGCACTTCGTATAGGTTCTTGAGCGCTTCATCTTTGGTGTGGCCCCAAGTGGCCGCGCCCCGGTCTTCCAAAAGCGGACAGTACGCAAACCAGCGCGCCTCGTCCGGCTCCACGACCACCCGGAATGTGTAGTACGTGGTGACTTGAGGTTTGAAGCTTTTCATACGTTGCCAGTGTAGCGCAAGGCTAAGCGATGACAAGGGGTTTTGGCTTAGGCCGTCGTCGTGGCCGTGGGCCTGGTCAGGTCGGCCTTGGCCTTTTGGATGAGGGCTTTGAAGTTGTGGCCTTGCTGGTCGAGGTGGCGTTTGAGTTGGTCGGTGAACCAGGCGGATTTGGTTTTTTTGATTTGACCGTCATAGTGCACTTCTTTGGCCTCGCTCATCAAGCGGAAGATCAAGTTCTCCGAGATCTCGCCGGTGATCGTGAGGTAGGCGATGAGCCGGAAGAATGGCCGGTTGCGATCGCCGTCCAGGGTTTGGGCCAAGTCGTTGACCCATACATCCAATCGCGCCCATTGGTCGGGTGGCAACAGCTGGCGCTGGAAGATCTCCAGGCGTTGGAATTGGGCTTGACGGTCTTTGGCGCGGGCGAGTTCTTCCACTGCCCGCTTCCCAGGGTAGTAGTGCACGGCCCAGGGTAAACCA
>JACPFH010000186.1:3092-4718 GCA_016183075.1 Deltaproteobacteria bacterium
TTGAGAGCTTTGTGCGCGCGGCCAAAAGCCAACTTCGCCTTGGAAAAGTAATCCTGTCGTCTCACCGGCAGCACATTGCACAGATGCGGATATTCAAAGCGCGCGTAGGCGCTGTCTCTAAGCCCATAAAAGCGCAGCCGCGTCAACTCATACAATCGCTGGGCCAGCGGCGGCAGGCTGATGTAGAAATCATAATCCAGCGGCACAGTGTAGAAGCTCTGCAAACTCACCAGAAACGGTGCGTTCAACTCAAGGAAAATCGCCTGCGCCTTCTCGCCGTTGGGCAACTTCTTGCCCTTCCAGTACACGTTCCACAACGTGAACTGACCGCCGCTCAATGAATTCTCCCAAAACTGGTTCTTCTCTTTGATAAAAAAATTGTCCGTGTAAATCGTGGTGCTGGCAATGCGCAGCAGACTTTTCCTAATATCCTGGCGGTTCTTTGGATGCTCCTTGATCTTCATTAAGCGGCACAGGCCATTCAATGACCCTATGGCAAGCAGTCGCGGCGGTGGGAACCCTTGGTCAGTCGCCAGCTTCTGCACCGTGGCGATCACTTTCTTGTCCAGGCCTCCCGCGTGACCATACTCGATGTTGGGAATGACCTTCCAGAGGTGTTTTATGCCGTTCGGTGTGATTTCTTCGTACACCAAAGATTCTTTGGGCTTCAGATGGTTTTTAGAGATAATACAAAACGGGTTGCGAATCAGGTTGATTTCCGCCTGAACCACACCCTGGCTGAATAACGGCAGGGACAAAAGCTCTGCTTGGGACGAAACGTCGCCCTTTGGTGTTCCTCTCACCATGTTGCGTCAGTATAGCAGGTTGTCTAAACAATGAAAACGGCGGCGTCGGTTTTTGTCGTTTCGGCGTAAGCCGACGTTGGTGCTCGGTACTCAAACGTTAGTGTGTACTCAATAACGTTATTACTCATAAAATGGGAACTCCATGCTGGAGCGGCGAAAGTGGCACTTTTCTTCAATGAAAGTGTCCCCCTAGCCCTCAAATTACAACGAAAGTGTCCCCCTGAAGGTCACGATTTACAACGAAAGTGTCCCCCCTTTCTGGAGTTATCCACAACCCCCACGGCAAGACACCTTGTCCATGTCCATAGGTTGTCAGGGGGTGAGCAAGTCCAGGATTTCCCGATACCGAGCGATGGCCACGCCTATCAGAAACGCTAGCACCACCAGCACCACCGTAAACCGGGACTGCCAACGTACACGGCCTTTATTGTCTTTCAGATCAGCTTCAAGCTTGGTCTTCAGCTCGTCCAGCTGGGCGTTCTGCTCGGCCATTTCGTCCTTAACCTTCTTAAGGCCCTCGTTTTCCTTTATGAGGCTCTCCGCGCGCTGCGACAGTAAGGGCACCTCATCGGCTTTGGCTTTGAGGTAGCCGATCTGCCCGGCGGCGTTGCGGTAATCCTGCTGTAACGCTTGATACGCCTGCCAAAGCTCTTGGATGCTCAGCGTGGCCAACGACCCCTCGCCAGGGCTGTCCGCGCTGTCCTGTCTACCCTTGCCAGCACCATTGGACAACTGACCGGCCATTGACCGCACCTCTTTTTCAGAAAGCCGCAATTCCTCGCCGAACTTCCCCTGGACATAGCTGTGGCCAATCTTGCCA
>JACPFH010000187.1 GCA_016183075.1 Deltaproteobacteria bacterium
AGCCTCCTCGCCCTCCTTTTGGAGGGAGAGGATTAAAGGTGAGGGTGGTGCGCATGGAATTTGCCCTCACCCTCGCCCTCTCCCGCGACGGGAGAGGGAAGTTGATCATGTAGGGGCCAAAATTTATTTCGGATTAGGGCTTATTGTCTTCCTCTTCAGGCGCGCCTTTAATGTTTTGAATCGTGTATCCGACATTCTTATCGTAATTTTCCACTTGCAGAGCTCGATTACAGATTTCCTGTGCTTCCTTAAGAAATCCTGCTTTAAGTAATTTCCGCGCGAGATTGCTCATAGCAAGCGTCTCTCCAAGGTTTTCAGCTGTCCTGTATGCCTCAACCGACTTGCCTGCCAGGTCGAAACGATCAAACTGGACGCCAAGGTTATTCCATGTAATTGCAGTCCGCTCCTGGTATGGAATTTTCAAATAATGATGAAGAGACAGCTGAATCTGGGGACACAATACTTATTTCTCCTTGCGCGCCTTTGGCGTTGAGATAAGGATGCCAGCGATAGGCGAGACAAACCGCGCTGGGGGCGCCCCGTCGCCCTCGACGTCTCTATTTCTTCTTGGCACCGATGCTCCAGAGCGCGCTTAACGGAAGCGCGTTCAGTTGCGAGCCAAACGGTATGGATTCCGTGCCGGTGTAAAGTACCACCCCGCGGTGGAAGCGCCGCCCGGCGATCTCGGCAAAGGCTCGCAGCCCTTTGAAGTCCTGATTATTCACGGTAGCTCCGGCCTTGACCTCGATTCCCACCAAACGACCCGCTGGATCCTCAAGAACCATATCGACTTCCTGCCCTGTCTGCGTGCGAAAGTGGAACAGGTGAGGTCGCGTCCGGCTCCAGGCACGCTGCTTCTCTAGCTCCATCACCATAAAATTCTCCACAAGGGGGCCCAGTAGATTCGTGTCTGTAGCCAGTCTCGTTACATCCAAGCCAAGAAGAGAGGACATGAGACCGGTATCGCAAAGTACGAGTTTTGGCGCCTTCACCAGCCTTTTACCCAGGTTGCCGGACCAGGCCGGCAGAGTTCTAACTAAAAATGTGGTCTCAAGCAGGGCCATGTATCGTTTGAGGGTGGTTAGCGGGATAGCGATGCTTCGAGAAAGCTCCGAGAGGTTAAGGAGAGAAGTGGCGCGAGCGGCGAGGAGTGAGAGCAAACGAGGCAATTGAGTCAATCCTTCTATATTCGCCAGATCGCGCACGTCTCGTTGCAGGATCGTGGTGATATAAGAGCCGAACCAAGCTTTCTGCCGGTCTTCGGATGCGCGACCATGAACGACCGGGTATCCCCCCCGAACAATTCTCGTCAGAAGCTTTGAGATATTTTCGCCGATCTTCATCTTATTCGGCAAGGTGTCGCTGAAGACTGCGTCTATAAATCCTTCCTTTACGCCTTCAACCTCTCCCTGAGACAGAGGCCAGAGGGTTAAAACCTCCATTCGCCCCGCCAGGGATTCAGAAAGATCCGGGAGAAGCATCACGTCTGCCGATCCGGTAAGGAGGAAGCGACCGGCCCTTCTGTCTCGATCGACCGAAGCTTTGATCGCCAAAAAAAGCTCGGGCGCCCTTTGAACCTCCTCCAAGACTACCGGCTCCTCAAGCCCCCCGATGAAGCCCACAGGGTCTCCGCGGGCCGCGGCCAACACTCCTGCATCATCCAACGTAAGGTAGCGAGCCCGACGCTCTTCGGTCGCCACCCACTGCGCTAGCGTGCTTTTCCCAGCTTGGCGGGCCCCATGAAGGAGCGCTACGGGGTTGTCCGCCAGGACCTCTAAAAATAACAAGCGGCGGCTGGATGGGGAGCGAGGCGATTACGTGAGGTACCGAGCAGCGGGGCTTGCGGGATTGAAAAAGCTGGCGCGCCCGGAGGGACTCGAACCCCCAACCCTCAGATCCGAAGTCTGATGCTCTGTCCAGTTGAGCTACGGGCGCGCGCTGACGGTCAAAGCTTCCTCGTGGATCGGATCTGGCGGCCCCGGCGGCTCGGCAGCCTCGACGGGACCAACTCTTTCTATCACAAATCCTTGCTCGGTGCAGTTGTCGGTGCTCACGAATCCCGTCATATAGCCGGCCAGTTTATAGACGCCTCCAACGATGAAGCTTCCGGTCAGAGCGGCCGCCACGGTGCCGAAAACTCCGCCTACGAATCCTCCTGTTCGAGCCCTCTGAAATCGACTGGGGCAGTGCTTTAGCGCGACCGGCCCGTTCGCCGCAGCCGGACCCGATTCATGAGCGCCCTGATTTGCCACAACGCACCCGCTTAAGAACGCGATCAAAAAAAACGAAGCGCAAAACCGGCGAATGCCACGCCCGAGCTTCAATCGACCATTCCTTTCACCGGTCTTCAACCGCCTGGGTCTCGATAGCTCAGTGAAAATAAACGACCTTGAGCGCCTTTTCCGCGAAAAACGGCTCCAGCTCCCTGGGAATCTCCCGGTCCGTTATCAATAAAGAGCGATCCGCAAGCAAGAACCCGGGCACCGTAATCACCACCTTATCCTTGGACCCGCCCCCGGTTGCCGAGAAACGGTTTTCCCGGTAGGCCGCGCGCTGCCCCAGAGAATCGAGCACGCGCGCGATAATCTCGCGCGAAGAGAGCGCCTGGAGATCCATCTCGACGGCTCTTATGCCGTTTTTTTCCTGCAGCGCCTTTGTCACGGCGTCGCCGACCGGGTAGAAAAACACGGCCACTTTTCTCCCCGCCGCCTCAAAGTACCGGTCCGCCTTCGTGTCCAGCCGGATTCCCTCCTGCACGGAAACCGTGATCACGTGATCCGCCGAGAACGCGATCTGATACGCACCCAGCAGCGAGTCAACCATGGCCTTCTTTTCCGCCGGCCAGCGCTCGATCTCGGCGCCTTTCGATCCGCCCGGCAACGAAACCGGACCCAGCGGCGATGACGGGAGCAGGATCTCTTTGAGGTTCATCCCTTTAAGAGAGAGGTACGTTCTGATGTATTCGGGTGTTCGTCCGTGAACATCGGTCAGGCTGATGATGAATACCTCGGGCGTGCCGCTGGGCTGCTCCGAACCGGTCACCATCCATTCGCCCTTTACCTGCAAGCCCACGCCCCGATCCTGAACAGCCACGGGCCGGTTGGCAGGCAAAGACTGAAATCCCAGGCGGGAGAGAAGACTGCTTACGGCGTCATGGAGGCTGGCGCCTTTCTTCACCGAAACGACGGGCGTGGCGGGGCGTTCCGACTCGAGCTTGCCACGCAGAGCGGGAGGGATTTTTTCTCCCAGATCGAGGATGACTTTCTGCGCCGATTTCGGATTGTGGATGACCGGGTAGGCATCCCGGTCCAGGTGGACCTTCCCTTCCCGCAGCGTCACCACCTCCTCGCCACGACGCTGTGTTTCGTGGCCCAAAGCTCCGACGACTTGCTCCAACAGGTCGAGGTTTGCCTGTGCGGGAAGCTTGTGCCCGTAGTCCAGCCCGACGACGTCCGTGGGTTTCGTCGGATCCACCCGAGCGAGCCTGGGAGCCTCACCCCTCGGCAAAACGACCGCCTCGCCGACAAAAAGAATGTTCCAATCCTTTTTCCGTGGGTTTAGGCCCTTGACCTGCTCGAAGGCGCCGAGGAGTTCCGTCTTTCCGCGCGCCCCGAACTCATCGCGCAGGATCTTGAACAGGTAGTCCCCTTTTTTAACCCGGTAGACCTTCGGTTGCCCGGGTTGACCTTTGGCCGATGGCACCTGGATCCCCAAGATCTCATCCGGCTTGATCGGGATGAAAATCGTGTCGCCCACGCGCAGGATGTTTAGATCTTTGACGTGCGGATTCAAAGAGCCGACCAGGACCAGATAACGCCCGAAGAGCTTATCAGGAAGTCCTTTTTCCTGGACACCGTAACGCCACAAGGAATCCCCCGGCCTCACCACCTTCTCCTCCCCCTCCACGGTCTTCCCCTGGTATAGGCGGGTTTTCACGGGAGTCTTGCGCAGTCGCAACTGAGCGGCCTCCTCAGGTTTGCCGGAGGGAGCCTCTTGCGCATAACCGAAGGGCAAAAGAAGAGCCACGGCTGATAAAATCGAACTCAACACAATTGCGGCGCCACAACGAAAAGACTTTACCTGACCTTCCATACAGTCCCTCCAGGGGTATCCTCCAAAGCTATACCCATCTCCTTCAGCTCCTCGCGAACTCGATCCGCCTCTTCAAATCTCTTTTCCCGCCGCGCCCGGTCGCGCCGCGCGATCAACTCCTTGATGCCGGCTTCGGATAGCCCCTGTTTCTTGATCCACCGCTCGCGCCGGCTTTCTACAAACAGTTGGGGAGACCGGTGCAATAAACCCAAGGCTTCCGCCATGACCTTTAGCGCAGCCGCCCGGCCGCCGAGCCTTTCGGTTCTGCCATCGTCCAGCAGGCGGTTAAGCGAGCGCACCTCCTCAAAGATCAGCGCGATCGCCCTCGGAGTGTTAAAGTCGTCGTCCATCTCCCGGCGAAAGGCCTCCAGGAGAGCGGAGTCCGGCATGGCAGAGCCCGCGCCCGCCGTCGCCTGCTCGACCCGAACCATAGTCTCATAGATGCGCCCGATGGACCTTTCCGCCTCGTCGAGTCCTTGGTTCGAGAAATCCAACGGGCTTCGGTAGTGGCTCAAAAGGAAATAGTGGCGCAGGGCTTCGGCCTCCCGCTCCGCAGTGATCTCCCGGATCGTGAAGATGTTTCCCGACGACTTCGACATCTTCTCCTTGTTGAGGTTGAGAAACCCGTTATGCATCCAGTAGCGCGCGAGGGTCCGGCCGAAGGCGCCCTCGGACTGGGCGATTTCGTTCTCATGATGCGGAAAGACGAGATCCAAGCCGCCACCGTGAATGTCGAACGGCTGCCCCAGATACTTCGTGCTCATCGCCGAGCACTCGACATGCCAACCCGGCCTCCCCTTCCCCCACGGACTCTCCCACCAGGGCTCACCTTCCTTGCTCGCTTTCCACAGGGCAAAGTCCAAAGGAGATTTCTTGCGCTCGTCAATTTCGATCCTGGCGCCTGCCTCCAGCTCTTCGAGATTTCTACGCGAGAGCTTCCCGTAGCCGGGGAAGCTCTGCACCGGAAAAAAAACGTCCCCGTCGACCTGGTAGGCCATACCCTTCTCTTCGAGCCGGCGTATCAGCGCGATGATTTCCGGGATATGCTCGGTGGCTTTCGGCTCATGGGCCGGCGCCAGGAGCCCAAGGGCTTTACTGTCGCGGTTAAATTCGTCGATGTATCTCGCCGAAATCGCATCACAGGTGGTGTGTTCCCGGCTTGCCCGGTCAATGATCTTGTCGTCCAGGTCCGTGAAGTTGCGGACAAACGTGACCTGGTAGCCGAGGAACTTGAGATACCGGTAGACAACGCCGAAAGTAAGCAGGGCGCGTGCATGGCCGACATGGGAGGAGTCGTATACCGTTACGCCGCAAACATAGATCCGGACCTCCCCGGGGTTGAGTGGAACAAACTCTTCCTTGCTTGCAGACAGCGTGTTGTAGATTTGGAGACCCATGAAAAAAGGGTTATTTTCCCCCATCTTACGGATCGGCCAGGATTTTGCAAGGAAAACCGCATCGTGCTCTTGCGAAATGCTGCAAAAAATCATACACAACCACAAAGGTGTGACCCATGAAATTTGCCCAACCGTATTCCGATTTGCGGGAATTTATCGCTGCCTTGGAGCAAAACGGCAAACTGCTGCGCGTCCAGCGGGAGATCAACAAGGACACCGAGCTTCACCCATTGGTTCGGTGGCAATTTCGCGGTTTAAAAGAAGACGATCGGAAGGCCTTCTTGTTCGAGAGTGTCACGGATTCGAAAAAGCGCAAGTATTCCACTCCGGTTTTAGTTGGCGGGCTGGCCGGCTCGGCGGCCATCTACTGTCTGGGTCTGAAGTGCCGTCCCGAAGAGGTCGCCGACCGCTGGATTTACGCGATGGACCACCCGTTACAACCCGAGATTGTGAGTCACGGGCCGGTCATGGAAGAGATTCACCGCGGCGAGGATCTTTTGCGCCATGGCGGCTTCGAGGAGTTTCCGATCCCCATCTCCACGCCTGGCTTCGACAACGGACCATACATTACGGCAGGCCATTGGATCACGAAGGACCCTGAAACCGGCCAGCGAAATGTCGGCAACTACCGGGGCCTCATCAAAGCCCCGGGCCGCAGCGGCATCATGTCGGGAACTCCCCAGGATCTTTCCCGCCATTGGGAGAAATGCCGCCAGCGAGGCATCCCGCTCGAAGCGGCGATCGCCATCGGCACCGTTCCCGCGGTTTCTTACGCGGCTACGCAAAAGGTCCCGCCGACCATGGATGAGCTGGCGCTCGCCGGAGGCCTGGTGGGCGAGCCGATCAGGCTCGTGAAATGCCAGACCGTCGACCTCGAAGTTCCGGCGACGGCGGAGATAGTTTTTGAAGGCATCATCCCCACGAGCTATTTGGAGGAAGAAGGGCCCTTTGGCGAATCGATGGGTTACGTGGACCCGAGGACGCTGAGCCCGGTATTCGAGCTTACCTGCGTCATGCACCGCAAAAGCCCGACCTGGGTCTCCATCATCAGCCAGGTAACCCCTAGCGAGAGCTCCAAGATCAAGGCCATGGGCATGGCAACCCTGATCCATCGCTACCTCCAGCAAAAAGGTTTCCCCAGTGTCCTCGAGGTCTCGCTGATGGAGCCGCTTGTCAATCTGCGACCCTACGTCGTCGTGCGTATGAAAAAAAGAGATGACCAGGACCCCTGGAAGGCCATGGACGCCGTTCTCGCTTACGGCGACAGGGTGGGAAAGCTCGTGATCGCCGTGGACGAAGATATCAACCCGCACGATCCGATCGCGGTGACCTGGGCGATCACCCACCGCTCGCAACCGCACAAAGACATCAAAACAGTCGAGAACCGCCCGTTCGGCGCCACCCCTATCGGCATCGTGGCGACTCATCCATCCAGCCGCTACGACAACATGGAATCGTCGCTCCTGATCGATGCGACGCGCAAGGCAGACTTTCCGCCGATTTCGCTGCCGAGAAAAGAATATATGGAGCGTGCGCGAGCGATTTGGGAAGAGATCGGGCTACCGAAACTCGAGCCGCAGGTGCCGTGGCACGGCTATTTCCTGGGTTTTTGGCCGGCGGAGTTGGAGGAGGAAGGACGCCTGGCGGCTCAAGGCGAGTATGACAAGGTTGGAAAGCAGTTAGAAAGCACCCGGGTGCCGGTGGGCGAAGGAGAGACGCTCAAATCGACGAGGGAGAAGTGGGGGCGCACTCATACGGGGCGAGCGGAGTAAACTATGAAGCGACACGTGGCGCTCAACGTCAACGGCGAAGAGTATGAGATCGAAATGGAGCCGAACCGGCTCCTGCTCTACGCGCTGCGCGATGACATCGGTCTGACTGGAACCAAAGAGGGCTGCAGCATCGGGGTGTGCGGCGCGTGCAGCGTGATCGTCGGCGGAAGGCTGGTCAGCTCGTGTCTGACGCTGGCGGTCGCCTGCCGGGGTAAAGAGATCACGACTATCGAGGGGCTCGCCAGGGACGGCAGGCTCCATCCTCTCCAGCAGGCGTTTCTGGAATACGGCGGCTTTCAGTGCGGTATCTGCACCCCCGGTCAAATCATCGCCGCCAAGGCGCTCCTCGATAGCAACCCCCACCCCACCGAAGAGGAGATCAAGGAGTGGATGTCGGGCAATTTGTGTCGCTGCACGGGCTACTATAAGATTTTTGAATCCATCATGGCCGTAGTCCAAGGCAAAGTGCGAGTTGAAGATCAACGCGCTCGGGAGCACAGAGAGGCGCGAATCCAAAGCCTCGGCGTCTACAAAAGCGAGTCATGAGAAGTCAATCGTCAATGGTCAATAGTCAATCGGTTAAAGATTTGTCACGGAACTTTGGTTTCCATTGACCGTTGACTAATAACCATTGACCATTCCGTGAGGAAGAGGATGGCTAAGGCCCAAGAGTTCTCCGTCGTCGGCCAGAGGGTCGTTCGGGTCGAAGGATACGATAAGGTCACCGGTGAGGCGCGTTATGTCGCCGACGTTCGCCTTCCCGGCATGCTGTTCGGGAAGATCCTTCGCAGCCCTTTCCCTCACGCTCGCATACTCAACATCGATACCAGCAAGGCGGAAAAAGTTCGCGGGGTCAAAGCCGTGGTTACCGCCGAGGACACGGTCAAGCGTCCGTGGGGAGCTTTCTTCGCCGATCAGTATCCGCTTTCCGTCGGCAAGGTCCGCTACATAGGCGAGGAGGTCGCCGCGGTAGCGGCCATAGACCCGGATACCGCCGAAGAGGCGCTCGATTTGATCGAGGTCGAGTACGAGGAGTTGCCGGCGGTCTTCGACGCCGAGCAGGCGATGCAGGAAGGCGCGCCCCTTATCCACGACAACAAACCCCGCAACACCGCCATGACCATCGACGTGGAGCGGGGCGATATCCAGAAGGCGTTCACCGAGTCCGATCTCACCGTCGAGGACACCTTTGAGAGCATCCCCCAATGGCACTGCGCCATCGAGACGATCGGGAGCGTCGCCGAATACGCGCCGAGCGGGAAATACACGATCTATATGAACACGCAGACCCTTTTCATGGCCCGCTACCGCATCGCCGCCGCTCTCGGGGTGCGAGAAACCGACGTCCGCGTTATCCAGTCGGCGGTCGGCGGCGGTTTCGGGGGCAAGTCCTGCGACGACAATAACGCCATGGTCGCCGCCATTCTGGCGCGCAAAACCGGCAAGCCGGTGAAGACCATCAACAGCCGGGAAGACGAGTTTTTGGCCGGGAGCCGCCCCCGGGTCAACATGAAGATTTCGGTCAAGATGGGATTCAAAAAAGACGGGAAGATCCGGGCCAAACAGCTTCGGATCATCGCCGATAATGGCGCCTATTCCGGAAAGGCTCCTGCGATCACCGGAGTCGCCGCCCTGCGCCACGATACCTGCTACAAGTACTCGGATGTCAAGACCCAGGCCTACCTCGTTTACACGAACAAAATTCCGACCGGGGCCTTTCGCGGCTTTGGCAACCCGTCGGCGGAATGGGCCGTGGAGCAGGCCATTGACCAGGCTGCCCACGAGCTGGGGATCGATCCAGCGGAGATCGCCCGCGTGAACGCCGCCGAGCCCGGCTATGTCTCGCCCCACGGTAACCGGGTCACGAGCTGCGAGCTCAGGCAGTGCATCGATAGGGTCGAGAAGATGATGGAGTGGAAGAAAAAGCGCGCTGAGAAAAAGCCCAGAATCGGGCTTGGGCTCGCGTGCACCGTCCACGTGAGCGGCAAGCGCCACTTCGGTGACTACGACGGCGGTTCAGCCACCATCAAGATCAACGAGGACGGCAAAGCGTTGATTCTTTGCGGCGAGGGAGAAGTTGGCCAGGGCGCCGCGACCGCGATGTGCCAGATCGCCGCCGAGGAGCTTGGAATCCCTATGGAGGACGTGGAGATCTCGCAGGCGGACACGGATCTCACGACTTTTTGTCTCGGCGCCTTTGGCAGCCGGGTGACCTACGTCGGCGGCAACGCCGTTAAGGACGCCGCGACGAAAGCCAAACAGCAAATATTGGCGATGGCATCTGAGATGCTGGAAGCGAGAGCCGACGATCTCGTGATCGAGCACGGGAAGGTTTACGTCCGAGGCGCGGAGGCTAAGGCGGTCACTGTAGCCGACGTGGCGCGGGCGCGGCTGTTTCGCCGCGGTGGGTCGCCGATTGTGGCCTCCGGCAGCTTCGACGCGGATTCGGTTTTGCCGGACGAAACTCGTTACGGCAACGAGTCCGGAGCCTACAATTTTGCGTGCCAGGCGGCCGAGGTTGGGGTGGACACCGAGACCGGCCAGGTCAAAGTATTGAAATACGTCGCGGCCTCCGACTGCGGCACCGTGATCAATCCGATCGGTGCCGAGGGCCAGGTGGAAGGCTCGGTGGCCCAGGGTCTCGGCTACGCATTGATCGAAGGCTTGAGAATGGAGGAAGGACGGCCCATCAATCCGAACTTCTCCGATTACCGCGTCCCCTCGATGCGCGACATGCCTGATCTGGCTCATGCCTTTGCCCGCTCTTATGAGCCCACGGGACCGTTCGGCGCCAAGGGGCTGGGCGAGCTGGGCATGGACCCCACAGCAGCGGTGATCAGCAACGCGATCTTCGACGCCGTCGGCGTGCGCGTCAAGACGTTGCCGATCACGCCGGAGAAGGTGCTACAGGCACTGAAAGAAAAAGTGAAGTAGGCATGAGGCAGTGGCAGGCTTACGTATTGCCTAATGCCTGTTGCCTACTGCCTCTTTATTGAAGCACCATGGTCAAGTTCGAGTACTTCGAACCGAATAGTCTGGAAGAAGCCTGCGCTCTGCTGAAGGAGCACGGCGAGGACGCCCGGCTCATCGCCGGCGGCACGGCCCTCATCATTATGATGCGCCAGCGCCTGCTGAACCCTCGGGTAGTGATCAGCTTGGCCGATATTCCTGATTTTGATTTCATCCGCTTCGATGCTAAAGATGGTCTCAGAATCGGCGCCGGAGCGCGCCACCGAGACATCGAACTGGCGCCGGTCGTGCAAGAACATTATCCCCTGCTGTACGAGACCTTTCGCAAAGTAGCCCAGCCCCGGATCCGCAACATGGGGACCATCGGGGGAAACCTCGTTCAGGGGGATCCGCTGACAGACCCTGGCGCAAGCCTCATCGCGTTGGACGCCAAGATTACGCTAAGAAACGCCGGTGGACACCGAGTCATTCCCGTCGAGAATTTTTTTGTCGACTACTATCAGACCGATCTACAACCCGGTGAAATACTGACCGAGATTCATGTCCCCCCTTCTCTGCCGGGCCTTGCCTGGGCTCACATCAAGTTCCTTCCCCGCAGCCAGGAAGACTTCGCAACGGTGGGCGTGGCGCTAACCATGCGTCTCAACGGAGACCGCTGTCAGGATATTCGTCTGGCTTTCAATTCGGTCGCCCCCATCATCATGAGAGCGAAGCGGGCCGAGGAAATCCTACGCAGGCAGAAAGTCGACGACGACCGGGTCGGAAAGATGGCCGAGGTCGCGTCGACCGAGGTCGATCCGATGGACGACAACCGCGGCTCGGCGGAATACAAACGGGAGCTTGTCAGGGTCCTGGTGCGCCGGGCGGTCAAGCAGGCTTTGGAACGCTCCGCCACGGGGAAACAAGGTGCCAAGCAGGCCTCAGCACCGGCCTAGGATATAAAAGTCACACCTCACACCCGCCTTCACTCCGCGGCCAGACCGGCGCCATCAGGCGCACGCTGATTTGTCCCTTGCCTGGTGTGTTCTTCTCGGTTATTATACGTGTAGTTGCACGTATTAGGGCCGGAGGAAAACATGTTGAAGAAGTTGACCATTACGATCGACGAGCGGGTATATGAGGGGCTTCACAAGGTCGTTGGGAGGCGGCGTATCAGCCGGTTTGTGGAGTCGGTAGTTCGCCCGCACGTGATCGTCAAGGACTTGGAAGCAGCTTATCGTCAGATGGCCGAAGAAGAAGCCCGAGAAGCGCAAGCCTTGGAGTGGGCCGAAGGTACGGTCGGGGACGTAGCCGATGAAACGAGGTGAGGTGTGGTGGGTCAATTTCAACCCGTCTACCGGCGGTGAAATTCGGAAGCGGCGTCCGGCCGTGATCGTAAGCAACGATGCATCGAACAAATATCTGAACCGTGTCCAAGTTGTGCCATTGACCACCTCAGTCGATCGCCTTTACCCAAGCGAGGCATACGTCGTGGTCAAGGGAAGAAAGAATAAGGCCATGGCGGATCAACTCACAACGGTGAGCAAGCTCCGTTTGCTGAATCTTGCGGGCCGTTTGTCCAGATCGGATCTGCAGGGAGTTGAGCAGGCGATAAAAGTTCAATTGGGGCTCAGTCCGTAGTGGACCCGACCGCGTGGCTTGACACTGCGGACCCTGGCGGACTAGCCTCCCCAAAGACTACGAAACGGAGGTTGCGGCCATGGCTGAGTCATTGGAGAGCTTTAAAAGCTACATCGGCAAAAAGGAAACGGCCACAGACGTGGTCACGGCTTCGGCGATGCTAAAATTCGCCGCGACGTTGGGACAGGAAAATCCGCCCGTGGAAAAGGGCGCGCCGATTCCACCCGGATGGTACGGCGGGTTTTTCCCGCCGTACCACCGGCCCTCTCAGATGCGCCTGGACGGGCAAGCTTCCGGCGGCGGCATCGCGCCGCCCATTCCTTTGCCGCGCCGCCGGATCGGCGGCACCCGCGTGACGTTTCATGAACCGCTGAGGATCGGCGACGGAATCACGCGGGTCACCGAGATTGCCGATATTCAAGTTGATGATGGGCCGAGCGGAGCCATGGTAACCGTCGTCGAGCGCCACAGCATCTCAAACAACCGCGGCCTCGCCGTCGTGGAAGAGCGCGATATGGTTATGCTCCGCGAAACGAGA
>JACPFH010000171.1 GCA_016183075.1 Deltaproteobacteria bacterium
AGCCCGATCCGGTACGAGATCTTCTTCAACCGCCTGTGGGCCGTCGGGGAAGAGGGGCGCATCGCGCTGCAGAAGGTTTCTGCCTCCCCGATCGTAGTCCAGGGAGGGGAGTGCATGTCGAGCTTTTATGCGCCGGATGGCACGATGATTCTCGCCTGCTCGGGCCACCTGCGCTTTGCCGCCGCTACTTCCGACGCGATCAAGAAGTTGATCGAGTGCTTCAGCGAAAGCCCGGGCTTTTTCGATGGCGATCAGATCTTCCACAACGATCCCTACGTGGCCGGCTCCCATACCTACGACCAGATGGTCGTGAAGCCGATTTTTGATCAAGGCGAGCTGATCGCCTGGGCCGCCTCGTCCTCACACACCGCGGACACCGGCGGGCTCTTGCGCGGTGGGGCGACGGAGGTCTTTCATGAGGGCATCAAGATCTTGGGGCTCAAGGTGGTCGAACGGGGGGAGTTTCGCGAGGATGTCTTCAAGACCATCGTCGAGCAATGCCGGGACCCTGAGTACGTGTGGATCTCAAGTCGCGCATCGCCGCGAACAACGTCTGTGGTCGCCGTTTTCTCGAGATGGTGGATAAGTTCGGGCCAGAGTTCATCAAGGCCGCCTGCCAAAAACTGATTCGCGACTCGGAGGAGATGGCGCGCGCCAAGCTCAAGGCGCTGCCTAACGGGACATGGCGATCGCGGGTCTACGCCTCGGCGCTGGAGCCGAAAACGCGCAAAGCCCAGTTGATCCCGATTCACGTCGAGATGAGGAAAGAGGACGACGAGCTTTTCATCGATTTGACCGGGACGGGCTCCGAGATGAATAACGACATGAACTCGACATTGCCCAGCACCTTCGCCCACGTCACGATCGCCCTTACGAATCAACTTTTCTGGGATGTTCCGTGGAACGACGGCAAGATGGTTCCGGTTCACCTCACCGTGCCCGAAGGGAGCATCCTCAATTGCAGGTATCCGGCCGCCTGCGGCGCCGCCCCGATGATCGGGAATTTCCTCGTCGGCGCTTTGAGCGAGTGCCTCTCCAAGATGTTATTTGCCGGCGGCTTCAAAGACGACGTCAATGCTTGTTGGACTACGTGGTGGTACTGGGGCGGTCCCGGCTACCTCTACGGCGGCCACAATCGCGAGGGGCTCACGACCGCGCAGGGGCTCTACGATATTCACGGCGGCGGTTTGGGCGCGGCGCCGGGTCGCGACGGGGTCAATACCGGCGGCCACATGAATATCCCGTCGGGGGGAATCGCCGACATCGAGCGCATCGAGATGCAGTACCCGTTCATTTATTTCACTCGCCGCCACGTGTGCGACGGTTCGGGTTTCGGCAAATACCGTGGCGGCGCGGGTAGCGAGCGACTGCTCATGATCTATGGCTCCACGGATGCCAGCGTCGACTTCCGCCCCTACGGGGCTGTTCCTCACGGAGCCTTCGGTCTGTTCGGCGGCCATCCGTCGGGGTTTGGAGGCACCAGGGTGCTCTATTCCACCAATGGCTTGATGGAGCAGCTTGCGGCAGGCAGGTATCCGCCAGGGGCGGACGAGGTAGTTTCCGGAAAATGGGGCCAGCCGGTTGTCCCGGCAGGCAACCCGACACGGATTCCGTTGCCGGAATTTTCTTTGATCGCCGATTTTACTCAGACGGGCGGTGGTTTTGGCGACCCGCTGGATCGTGATCCGGCCGCGGTTGAGAAAGATCTCGCGGCGGCGCTTACCAGCCCCGCTACTGCCGAACGGCTCTACGGCGTCGTGTTGGATGAAGCGGGAAAGGTAAACCTCCGGGCGACGGAGAAGCGGCGCGAAGCAATCCGCGCCGAGCGGCGAAGCCGTGGCAAGCCTCCATCGGGAAAGACAAGCTCTGTCGGCGGCGCGGTCGCCGGCGGCAAGGTGGTTCTCAGCTTTCACGAATACCTGGAGGTGGTTTCAGCCGGGAATCAGCTTGTGATTCGGTGCCGCAAATGCAGTCACGGGCTGTGTTCGGTGGAAGAGAATTACAAGCTCTACGCGCTCGAGATCCGCCGGGATCTCGAAGAGCTGGCCGGTGGCCGTGTTACTTCAGGCGAGCCTTATGTCGGATGCTACCTGGAGTATGCCTGTCCGGGATGCGCCACGCTGCTTCAGGTGGATGTATACTGTCCAAGCCAAGGCGGCGAGACGCCGCTGTGGGACATCCAGCTCGACGCGCGAAGCCTGTCGCAAAAGAGGTAGCACGGACTAGAAATTGACGGTGGCCACCACTGTATCTGAGTAGCTCCCTGCCGGAACATCCTGTCCCGAAGGAACTCGCCCATAGGCTGTAAAAGATCGCGGCGCCCTGTCGGGAGTCGTGGAAGGGTTCAAGACGGCAGCAGCGGAGCTACCCCACACGCTGGTGCGACCGGCATCCTTATAAATCTCGTAACTCAGCTTAGCAGCACCGTTCGATAAGGCACGGCTGGTCCCTGCGCCGGGAGCATTACCTCCGGGGCTGAGGCTGACTGAGGTGGTGGAACCCTTAGTACAGGTGATCGTTACCACCCCGGCCCCATCCAAGCTGGAAGTAGCATGAGTCATGATGGGATCATAAGAGCCGAAGTTAACGGCCGAAGTGCTAATTGCGCAGGTGTTTTCCACCACGACACTCACAGCCAAACCCGTCGAGGCCGAGCCCGCCAGAAGATGGGCAGGCAGGAGAAAAAGAAAAACCAGGAATAAAGCGATCCTTGCCAAGGCTTGCATAGCTCCCAGGATAAACAGCGCTTCTATGCCTGGTATGAAACGACTCTCCTCCCGTTGTTGGACGCCGGAGCCAGGGCCAGAAATAAGAAAGCGCAGTACCTACTCAGTCGGTGAGCAAGTGAGGTGCCAATCCTACGAGAATAGCGCTAGACAAAACTAATTCACCGAACTAGCTGGAGAATTTTTGACAAATGGGTTCTAGCGACGCCGTGAGGAAAAGGTAACGGCGTATCTCTTTGTCCGCGGCACTTACAGGCACCGAACCGGTCGGAAGGCCGATCCGTCAACAAGAACAGGCTGTTATGTTCTGCGTGGATTCCCTTGCAGGATTGTGACTTCGTTGACACTAAATGCTCAGGTGATCCCCAAGCCTCCAGAGCGGGTCACAGAGGGGGTCAGGTCTTGGATTATAAGTTCAACTATGGTATGGGGAACCCATGGCTCGGCCCTTGCGGATCGAATTTCCTGGTGCCATCTATCACGTGACCTCCAGGGGCAATGCTCGCCTTACGATCTACAAAGATGACCAAGATCGCCAGTCCTTCCTCGGCACCCTTGCAGACGTTATTGACCGCCATCACTGGCTTTGCCACGCGTACTGTCTGATGAATAACCACTATCATCTCGTTGTGGAAACGCCCGATGGAAATCTCTCCAAGGGCATGAGGCAGTTAAATGGTGTGTATACGCAGAGGTTCAATCGACGTCATGGTACGGTGGGCCATGTTTTTCAGGGCCGTTTTAAAGCCATCCTGGTTGAGCGGGACACCTATCTTTTAGAGCTTTGCCGCTATGTGGTGCTCAACCCGGTACGGACCGCCACGGTACCTTCTGCGGAGAGGTGGCGCTGGAGCAGCTATCGGGCCACGGCTGGGCTGGAGAAGCCGGCTGGCTTTTTGACGATAGATTGGGTTTTGGGGCAATTAGGAAGGCATAGATTTCAGGCACAGAGGAGATATCGGGAGTTTGTCAGGGCGGGTCTAGGTAGGCCTTCTCCGTGGAATGATCTGCGGGGCCGATCCATGCTGGGGGGCGATGATTTTCTAAAGGAGATGAAGCCTTTTCTGCAAGGCAAGATGACTTTAAGAGAAATTTCCCGAGCGGAGCGTTTTGCTGACAGGCCCGCATTGGCAAAGGTGCTGTCAGCTGAGAAGTTCGAAAATAAGAAAGGACGAGACAGGGCCATCCGCCAGGCTCATGTCAGCTACGGATACAGCCTCATAGAAATTGCCAGGCAGCTTGGTCTTCACTACACAACCATCAGCAAAATAGTGAATCAGAATAGATCATAAACTGATGTTCCAAGACCTGACCCCCGACTTCTAACTTTTGACCCCTAACTTTGACCCCGAGCTCTTGCACCGATCTTCAGGGATTTCATCAGGCAGAGGTTCTTGTTGCAGGTTGACTCTCCATCCGCAAACCCTTATAAGAAACCCGAATTCTTGCCCTCTTCGCTGTCCATGAAATCTGTGTTAGGAGGAGGTTGGTTTGCCATGGGGTCGCGGATTGCCCGCATGCTGAAAAAAGGGGCTCACATCTTGCTGCTGGTGGTTTTCGGGCTGGTTGTCGCTCAAACAAGAGTGATCCACGCCGCTTCCATCCGCGTTATCTATGGCGCCGTGAGCGCCGCGAATGCGCCCGTCTGGGTCGCCCAAGAGAAAGGTCTCTTCAAGAAGTACGGGCTCGAAAGCCAGCTCACTCATATCCCAACGACTCAGGCCATTCAGGCCCTCGTAGCGGGGGACATCCAGTTCACGACGTCGAGCGCGCAGATCGTCTACTCCGGGCTGGCCGGAGGCAACGGAGTCTACATCGCAGGCCTCACGAACCGCTTTGTCTTTTATCTCTATGGCAGAGCAGGAGTGGAAACTCTCGCGGACCTCAGAGGCAAGACCATCGCCTCCACGCAACCGGACGAGCCCACGACGATATCGGTTCGGATGGCTTTAAAAAAGGAAGGAATGGATCCGGAGAAGGATGTCAGATTCACCTACATCCGGGAGATGCCAGCCATTCTTGGAGCGCTTCGTCAGGGAATGGTCGACGCGGCCGTCATGTCGCCTCCCATCAGCCAACAGGC
>JACPFH010000169.1 GCA_016183075.1 Deltaproteobacteria bacterium
TCGCCGCATTCCACACGCGTGCTGCATGATCGCTGCCGGATGTGACGATCCGTCTGCCATCCGGACTGATTGTGCCTGTCATAGACCGTGTGAATATCTCTCCGTTTCGCCAAGTAGGCCTCCAATCCACTTCACTAACTCCTCTGATCGAAAAGCCTTCAATCTCTCCTCTAAACTGAAGCCCAAATTGACGACCGTATCGAGGAGGATCGCCCTCAACAGGTATCCAAACACGGTCGGGAGGAGACCATGTCGCGGTCTTAGTGATCAGTATGGACTTCCCACTTACGGAAACCTGAAAACGCGAGTTACTCGTTTGCCAAGCCCCGGCTAAGCCGCTTATGAGCATCGCCTGTTGTCGCCGCTGGTTTTCTTCTTCCCGTCTCTTCCGCTCTTGCTCCTCTCCTTTCGCAACGGCGTCCTTGCCCGCCCTCTCCTGCCTGTACTCTAGAGCGTAGATCTGTCGCTTGACCTTGTCCGTATCCGGACTTGCGGGACTAGCCAGTAAATAGAGTTTCAAGCTCCGGATTGCTTCGCTCAGTTGGCCCGCTTTTTCCTGTGCGACAGCAAGGTTGATGTAGCCATCCGCCCACCAGGGCGCGACACGCACCGCTTTAGAGAATTCTTTGGCCGCCTCTCCGAAATCCGCTGTACTCTTCGCCTCTTTGATTGCTACCTCTCCGCGCACAGAAAACCGCGTTGCTTCTTCGGGAATTGAGGGGGGAGGCGATAGCTTCTGCACAAGCCGGATGACCGTCTCCTTAATCCGCTGGTCATCGGCGCTACCTTCTGAAACCGATTGAAGCGCGGCGACGTAATGTGTGAGCGCCTCTCGTAGCCTGCCGGCCTGTTCTGCGGCTCGGCCTTCGGCCTCTCTGCCGGTCTGGGCGGAAGCGAGTCCGAAGATCGCGAGAAAGACAAAAAGCGAAGCAACTGGCAATACAAATCGCTTCTCACACGTCATGAGTCAGCCTCCTGGACTTTTTTCTGATTGTAGTCCGCTTTACCGCAGAAAAACAAAACTAATTTCCTCTTTGCGTCAGGGCTTGGTCCAATTTCCCTACTTGCGCGGGATTCGCAACCAGTTGATCTGACATTTGATCGTACCGGTTAAGTTGGTTCGTTGCTTCGATTTTCCGCGAGTTGCTCTCGTTAATCTGTTTTTGCGCAGCGCGCAAATTGATGGACAGATCTTCAAACTCAGCTTGTTTTTCCTTTTGCTGCTTGTAAACCTCCGCGATCTTTTTGCGTTCCTTCTCTTGAAATACTTTCTGCTCCTCGTATGCCTTGGCGATGGGATCGTCCTTAGGCTTTTGCTCAGGTTTCTCTTGTGATTTTTCCTTTGTCTTCTCCTGAGCAGATAGTTTGTCCTCGCGTTTGGCATCCGGCTTTCTTGCCTTTGCCAACCGCTCACGCGCCTCCTTTTCCTTCTGCTTTGCCTCCTCCAGGTCGCGATTGGCGGCTTGAACCTTTTCCCCTTCTCGGACGCTGGCGTCCAACAGCTTTTTATAGAGAATCAGCATCTTTGCCCCTGGCAGTTCCTTCTGGCCATACGGTGCTGGAGGCGGCTTCACCTCGCCGCAATCGACTCCTAACGGACGGGAATCGAGAGCATTTTTCATCTCCTGGGCCAGGTAGTGCATCTCGAGCAGATCGCCCTCTTTCGCATTTGTCAAGACACCTTTTAAAATGTTATGGGCGCAGTAGAGCTAGCCGGCCTTTGCTGGGGAAGTTGCCTGATCTCTAGATCACCGGTTGGGTTCCCCCTGATTCCGAGCGGCGCGCCGCTACCTCCTCTCAGTCTCCCGACCGCGTCCTCACGTTCGCGTCGAAACTTTTCCTGCTGCTCGCGCTCGATCTCGGCCTGCCTTGCTCGTTCCGCCTCCGCTTCTTGGCGGCGGCGCTCCTCTTCTTGGCGTCGTTGCTGCTCGAGATCAAAGCTCGGCTGCGGGTATTGGGGCGATTGCGGCTGGCGGTAACCGCCCCCGCCGGAAGGGGGCGGCGACGAGGTAGAAGGAGAGGGCCTCTCCGGTTCAAAACCTACAGAATAGCAATTCTCCGCCCTTACTCCACCGCCGCGCCTATCCATGGTACTTTGCATACTGGAGCGGGCGCTCTCACACGCATCCTTGGAGCTAAAGGGCCCTCCCTTGCCAGTGGTCGGGGCACCGATCCTACCGCACCCCGAACAGTACCAATTAAAGTACCAGGTAACCTCGGCTACGGCTAAAACCGCTGCCACCAGAAGGGCTAAAACCGCAGACAATAGGAAGACCGGCCTTTTCATTGAACTGTCCTCCTCGAAAGAATCGAAACCGAACATACACGGATCAACATTCAGGGGATTTTAGCTAAAGACTGGACTGCTTGCAAAGACGGATCTTAGTCGGGGCCGTCGGGATG
>JACPFH010000056.1 GCA_016183075.1 Deltaproteobacteria bacterium
AGCATTTCAGGGTCTTTAGATACGTAAAGTTAATTATGAACTCCTTAGTAATGAAGGAAGATAGAAACAGCGAGGGAATCCGCCTGGACAAGTGGCTTTGGGCCGCGCGATTCTTCAAGACGCGCTCGCTGGCGGCTGAGGCCGTGTCGGGCGGGAAGGTCCAGCTAAATGGAGGGCGAACCAAGCCGGGGCACGTGGTGCGGACCGGGGATGAGATAAAGGTCAGGCGCGGCCCTTACGAATGGGTCGTGATCGTGCGCGGGCTGGAGAGCAAGCGCGGTCCTGCCGCCGAAGCGCAGCTTCAGTACGAAGAGACCGAAGAGAGCAAAGAAGCGCGCGAGGCTTTGGCTCTGGAGCTTCGCGATCAAGGGTTTCACGGACCCCGAACCGAGGGCCGACCGACCAAAAAATCCCGCCGGGATATACTTCGCTTTCGCCGCGGCGCTTGGAAATGATTGCCCGGATTTTGGGATACGATACTGTTTCTTCCGTGCTTTCTTACAATGCGAATCTTCACTGCGACTATTCCCCTCGGCGCTCCGCGGATTGCGCTAACTTCCGACCCTGTGCTTGACACCCATTCCTTGCGGGTATATATGGGTTGGCGCGCAATTGGCAGCGCAAATAAGACCAACTATGGCTCGCCAGGACAAAGTTCGGATGCGGGTTGATCGTCGCTCCGAAATCGTCAGCATTGCGCGGAGAACGGTGGGGTTGCTTTCAGGGCAAACCAAAACCAGTCGGTGACAGAAAGCACACAAGAAGGAGGCTTGGCATGTTTTGTACACCAGCCTATAAGGCGCTCCTAAAGCACGCATCCCTAGCGGTGGGCGCGCTCATTATCGGGATACTTTTTGCTCCGCGACTCACCCCAGGGGCGAATCTCAAGGAATTGATCGCCAAAGCCAAGGAAGAGGGGGCGCTGAACGCCACCACAACCTCTGGATTCGACTTGAAGATGAATCAACAGTTGGGCGAAGCCTTTAAGAAGCGCTTCGGACTGAACATCAAGGTCACTCTTACACCGATTGCAAGTCCCCAGAATTTCCCCAGGGCTGCGGCCCTGATCAGGGCGGGCGCGCCACCGACCTATGACGCCATAGAGGGCCCGGCCCTTTCCATCATGGGGCTCCAGGGAATGGGAGGAATAGAGCAGATTCCCGACTGGAAGAGCATTCTTGCGGAGATCAATCCACTGGTGCGCTCGGGAAAGGTTCGGCCCGAGCGGTTGACTTCTGACCCGCTCAACGGGTTTGCCTTCGCGTACCTCGTGCGGGTCAAGAGCCTGTTGTACAACCCCCGGCTTATCTCCAAGGATCAGTTACCTAAGACACACGCAGATCTTACCGACCCTAAATACAAAGGCATGTGGACCCACCCGCCCTGGACGAGCCACTGGGACATCGGGCCTTTGGTTTTCCCCGAGCTTGGTGTCGAGAAATGGCTGGAAATAGCGCGAAAGGCGGGTAAGAACGCGGGCGAGGTCCTGGCGGACAGCACCGGTGTCGAGCGCGACTTGCTTGGCAAGTTTGCACGTGCGCCGGCTAACGTAGACTACTATTTCCTGTTCAACTCTGTGGATGACAACTCCCGAAGCGGCGTCGATTCATCAGCCCGAGAGCTTCGCCAACCAAATATGGGGCGAGAGCGAGTTGGACAAAAGGGTCCGGCAACTTATGGAGGAGAGCGGCGCCCGCTTTGTCGACAACATGAGCGGCGGAAAGACCTTGGAATTTCTCAAATGGATGGAGACCGAAGAGGGCAGAAAGTACGACCAAGCTATCGGTAAAGCCATCAGAGGGCAGTAGCCGCGTGGGGAAGCAGGATTGGTCGTGAGCCATAGCGAGACGGCGATTCAGGCCTTCATCGCGTCTTTTCACCGGCTTAGTCTCGCGCTCGCATATTAATGCCGTGGGAATATATGCCGGGTGTCGCCCTAGCCAAACGGTCTTATAAATTTGAGCGGGCAAGTGAGCGACTAAAAGGGGCCTTGGGCACCATCGATGTCACCACCAAGTTACCCTTTGTGTGTTCGTGGTTCATTCTGTTCTTCGTCGCTGCGCTCGTCCTGTTCATACTGTACATGACGTTTCTTCCCGGTCTGCCTACCGAGCCCGGCCTGACCCTGCAGAATTGGACCAATATTGCGAACTCTCGTATGGCCACGGAAGTCATCCCCAACACCTTGATCGTGGGCGCCGGGGCGGTTCTCGTGGCCACGTTTTTTGCCCTGCCGTTGGCGTGGCTGTTGAACCGCACGTCACTGCCTTTTCGTAATACGTTCATCTCGCTGATGGCCGTGGTGGTTATAGTACCGGGCTTTGTCAAAGCCATGGGCTGGATTATGCTGATTAACGACCGGATCGGTCTTCTCAACAAGGCCATTGCTGGTTTATTCGGGCTCGACAAGGTACCTTTAACCGTGATGAACAACCCCGCCGGGATCGCCTGGGTTGTTGGATTGATGTTGACGCCCACAATGTTTTTTCTGATCTCGGGTCCAATGCGAGCATTGGACCCTGCGTTGGAGGAAGCCGCCGGCACAGCCGGCCTGAACCACTGGCAGACGACCTGGTGGGTGAGCTTGCCATTGCTGTGGCCGGGTATCTTCGCGGGAATCATCTATATATTTATGACGGCTATCTCCCTTTTCGAGGTGCCCGCCCTGTTAGGTGCGGCAAGC
>JACPFH010000183.1 GCA_016183075.1 Deltaproteobacteria bacterium
CCCTGGTAGTTGTCCACGCCGTCTTGGCCGGGATGCCGAGTGTGGTAGAGAAATTCCGCTTCGTGCCACACCTCTTTAAACCCGCCGTTGATCAGCCGGAACGTCATTTCATAGGGGCCGCAGACGTGGCCCAGATAATCGATATGCTCATCCGCGCCGCCCAGGGCGATCAGGTCGGCGCGCCGGGCACACATGCACGCGCCATAGTTTCGACTGTGCAAAGGATCGAGCCGGTCCAGGATCCCGGAAGTCTTTCCGTCGATGTTGTTGATGCAGCCCTCACCGAGAACTTCCTCAAAGGAAGGGTAATTGAAGGGGTAAAAATCATGGCGCAGATTGCGAAATTGATCGAGGTGAAGCACGATTTTATGCTCCCGCTCAAATTCATCGGCGATCGTATGGATAAAGGTCTCCCTAACCATCGCGTCCGAATCGCACAGAACCACGATCTCACCGTGCGCGAAGACCAGCCCGCAATTGTACATGAGATGTTTGTGGTACAGGCAGGCCTCGGGCATCTCGAGGACCGCCCAGGTATCCACCTGGTCAGCCACCGGCTTGAGCGCTTCGGCGACGCGCGAATAGTACTCGATGAAAACCACCTCGAACTGATCCCGGTCCACGCTCTGCCGGCGCAGGTAGTCGAGCAGATGGTAGCTCTCCCGCACGCTCCAATCCAGAAGAATCAGGCTCACCTTGGGATTTTCGCGCGCGCTTTCTTTGAGGAAGCGCATGGCCTAGATCTTTTCTAACCCCGCCTTGGTAGTTCGGTACCCGCATCCACAGTTTATGCAAACCCAACGACGGCTCCGCCGGGTCAGGGTCTTGCCGCAGCGACAAACCCACCCCTTAGGCCGCGCCGGGGTGCCCGCAACCAATGCATGATCCGGCACGTTCTTGGTGACCACGGCCCCGGCGCCGACGAAGGCGTGCGAGCCGATCGTAAGGCCGCAGAGAATGGTCGCATTAGCACCCAGGGTTGCACCCTTGCGGATCAGGGTTTTCTCGAATTCTTTCCGCCGCGAGATGAAGCTTCGCGGATACGTCACGTTGGTAAAAACGACGGAGGGCCCGCAGAAAACATCCGACTCAAGTTCCACGCCGTCGTACAGGGATACGTTGTTCTGGATCTTCACCCGGTCGCCCACTCTCGCCGTAGCCGCAACGAACACGTTCTGCCCTAATACGCAATCGGCGCCGATCCTGGCGCCCGCCATGATATGGCAAAAATGCCAGACCTTGGTCCCGGGACCAATCGCAACCGGCTCCTCGATGATCGCAGTGGGATGGACGAAGAATTGCATCTAGCCTGCGATGCCGACGGGAGCGCCATTGTGCTTCAGAGAGTGCTGGGCCTTTTCCAAGACCCGCACGACCTGGATTCCGTGGTGGCCATCGGTGAGCGGGCGGGTTCGGTGCTTGACACAGCTCAGAAAATGGAGACACTCGAGCTTTAGGGGTTCCTGCATCTCGACCTTCGGGATCCAGATGTCCCCGGAGCGGATTCCTAAGGAGTCGCCATAGGAGACATAAGTCCCGGGCTCCAGGACCCCCTTATCGTAAACCCGGATAGGCTCCGTGGCCGCGATATCGTCGAACACCGCCATCTTTTTGCTGCCAACGACGGTAAGCTCCCTACGCTTGTGCGGGTCCAGCCAACTCACATGGATCTGCGCCATGACCCTTTTGGGAAAGGCGATATTGAGGAAAACCACGTCTTCCACCTCCGGCTGGATGTAGGCTTCACCGCGAGCCCAAACCTCCTCGGGCTCGCATTCAAGTAGATAAAGGGCCGCGGAGATGTCGTGAGGGGCGAAGCTGAGGAGCGCGTTCTCTTTTTTCCTGATTTTGCCTAGATTCACCCGGCGGGAGTAGAGGTAGAGAATATCGCCGAGCTCGTTTTCCTGTATCAGCGACTTCAGACGAACCAAGGCGGGATGATAGACCATAAGATGGCCGACCATGAGAATCCTTCCCCTTCGCTCCGCCTCTGCGGTAAGCTCCTCGGCCTCCGCCGCCGTGGCGGCTAGCGGCTTCTCGACAAAAACGTCTTTGTTCTGTTTGAGAGCCTCGAGGGCAATTTCGTAGTGAGTCGAGGTCGGCGTCGCGATAACGACGGCCGTGATTTCGTCCGATTCTAAAGCCTCCCCGAAATCCGAAGAAAAGCGAAGCTGGGGATAGGCAGGTCGCAGTCGATCGAGGGCTTCAACATCCTGGTCACAGACCAAGGTCAATCGACATTGGGGAAGACCCGCAAAGTTCCGCACGAGATTGGGCCCCCAATAGCCGGCGCCAATCACCGCTACCTGGATGGTTTGTGTCCGCGAGCTCATCGACGGAGCCCCAACAGAGAGCATCGCCTCATCTAAGGTCGTGATTATATTCCTTATCGAACCACATAGCAAAAAAGAGGGATTGGAGCCCGGAGACGATGAGGAAGACCGCAAACAACGCGCTCGTTGTCGCGACGGGCCCGACGAACAGGCGATAGAAAAAGAGATAGGCGCCGACGGCGAATCCCGCGGGAAAGGTGGCGAGCCCCAGAAGATAGAAAAAGACGAGCGGATGAAAATCGATGATGACGTATTTGTAAAACAGCCGGCGGAAAAACCCTTTGATCAATAGCAGTGAGATCTGCGGAATCACCCGGGTCAGCTTGATTCCCGATTTTCCGCCCTGAGGGTAGACCGGTCGCACCGAAACATCCCGAACCCTCAAGCCGTACATGTTGAGTTTGATCAGCAGGTCATTCGGCATCCCGTAGCGGGGATAGATCTCCTCTAAGGGAAACGTCTGAAGGGCAGAGCGAGAGATGGCCGTATAGCCGCACTGAAAATCGCCGACGTGCCAATAGCCCGAAGCGATTTTGGTCAGTAGCGATAGGACCGCGTTGCCGAGATAGCGGGTATGAGGGATGATGCGCCAGGACTCCCCGCGAAACAGACGGTTTCCCTTGGCATAGTCCACCTCACCGCGAACCACCGGCCTCACAACAGCCTCAAGGTCCTCCGGGTCCATTTGCGCATCGCCCGCCATCACCGCGACCACATCGAATCCGTCATCCCGCGCACTCTGGTAACCCGACGCGATGGCTTTACCGACTCCCCGATTATGGTCGTGCTGAAGCAGAACAATCTTCGAGTCCTTCTCCTGACACGCCAATACTTCAGCCACAGTGCGATCCGAGCTGCAGTCATCGACGACGAAAACCCGATCCACGAAGGAGGGCATGGTCTCAAGCACCCGCCGGATCCACCTCTCCTCGTTAAATGCCGGCACAACGATCCCGATTCGTTTTCCCTCTAACATCGCCGGTTGCACTTAGCTCGCCGCTTCAGGCGGCGTTGCGGATCTCGTAGATCGCATATCCACCGCGCCAAATCTCGGCATCTTTCGCGGTGAAATTATTCGCCAGGAAACGCAGGAAAAGATCGACTCGCAGAAACAGATGCGTGATCCCTTTCTCTCGCAGGCCAACCTCGACGTCCTCTCCCCGCTGCGCATTCCGTATCAGCCGAAGGAAAAACGCCGGATATTCGCCCTGATCATGGAAATAGGCACGCTCACAATAATACACCCGTCTGCCGATAAAAAGGAAATAGATCTTCGCGGTCCCAGGGAGACGCCCATTGATGTATTGGATAGCGGGATACTCCGCAAGCATGCGGGCTAGATAAGATTCCCGGCTTTCACGGCCCAAAAGATAAGCGGCGGGCGAGACGCTGCGGAGGTGATTGGCGAAGTAGATCCCGTTTAGGGCGAGGAGCAAAACAAGGACCCCAAAGAGCACCAACGGACGCGCGATCCTTAGGTAAATGTTATGAACGCTGTAGACCAGCAGAATCACCAGCGGCGGAACGATCGGAAGAATGTAACGGATGCGCAGTTCCGTAAGAAACAGGGCATAGAGAAAATAAAGGAGAGCGAAGCCAAAAAGGAGCTTTTTCTCTTCGAGCCATTTCCCTTTGAAGGCCCAGGGCAAAAAGAGAATCAACATC
This sequence comes from Deltaproteobacteria bacterium, assembly GCA_016183075.1. Classification (GTDB taxonomy): domain Bacteria; phylum Desulfobacterota; class Binatia; order UBA9968; family UBA9968; genus 2-12-FULL-57-22. The sequence goes on from JACPFH010000183.1 coordinate 3,999, forward strand.
GGATTTAGGACGCCGTCAAAATATTGCGGCTGATCGTCTTGGCCAACGAAAAAGACCCGCCACGGCAAGACGGCGATTTCCCACCAGCTCTCGCCGTAGAGAAGCTCGCGTTGGGCGAAGATCCCGAGGCCGGCGCTTCCCCCGCCCCCGCCACCGCCACCGCTACCGCCGCCGAAGAGACTTGTGAAAAACGGGAACAGAGGATTCCCGGTCCAAAGGAGATTTCTCAGCCACCACGGAATTGCCGGAAGTAAAGCAAATCCGAGGAAAAGCGCCGCGTCCCGGGCAAACTTCTTTGGCTTTCGATCAGCTTCCCGAGCCAGAACGAGCAACAACAAGAGGAAGAGAAGGAGCAAGGCGAGTAACCCGTTGGGTTTTGTCGCCACGGCAAAGCCAGCGCAGAGCCCGGCCAAGACCAGCCAGGGAAACTGAAAATTGCGGATTGCGGATTGCGGATTGCGAAAAGAATTTCGCATTACGAATTGTGGATTGGGAATTGATCTTTCGCCATTCGCCATCCGCCATTCGCCATTCGCCATTCGCCGTTCTCGCCCCTCGATCCATTGCAGGAGGCACAACAAAGCCGCCGCTGAGTAGAACGCCACGCCGAGATCCACGTAAGCCCAGTGGCTGAGACGCAGGACGGCGGGCATAGAAACGAAAAGGGAAAAGCCCACCAGCCCATAAACCGGATTCAGGCGCCGGGCGAGGTAGGCATACACGAGCAGGCCGGTAAGCAAGCCAAAAAGGCCGTGAATGAGCTTCGGCACCGAGTCCCATCCCCACTGGACCCAGGGCACATAGAGCATGTCCAAAAGCATCGGATAATACGAATACAGGGCAAAAGGGACCTCAAAGATACGCCCGGCGCCTGCATAGAGGCGCGGGAGAGCGAGATGGTGGGCGAGCTCGTCACGCGCCGTCGGGGGAAGAAAACCGAGCAGCGCCGCGAAAACCAGGATGAGAAAGCTCGCAAGCCACAGAAAGACTCCCAACCGGCTTTCACGGGGCAGCGC
>JACPFH010000057.1 GCA_016183075.1 Deltaproteobacteria bacterium
CAGCCGAGAGCGTGCTCCCCGAGGGAGCTCAGTCCACCGGCTTTGGCACGACCTTCATCAAACGCTTGGAATCACTTCTTCGCGAGATCGACGTTGACCGAGAGAACCTCACCTTCCCGAACGAGATTGAAAGGTACTACTCTCGTACCGAACTCCGGATGCCAGACCTCGAGACGCCGTTGGCCCAGAGGAACACGATTGAGTGTGTAATTGCCGCGTTGATCGGGCGTCGTGAAATAGGGATGATCTTTGACCACGATGAAGGCTTCCATGCTGGGGTGGACATTGCACAGGATCCGGACCACCCCGGGCTTGTCGAAAGTAACGCTGCGAGTCTCGCCGGCGGGATAGAGTCCGAGGTCGAACTCCTTGGCCTCCGACTTCGAGTAGACGTTGTGCCACGTCTTATCGTTGTTGGGGAATTCTACGGTTGTTCCGACGAGAACCGGCAGGACCCGGGGAATAAATTTCACGTTCCTCTGGTCGACCACCGCTTTTGAAGTTTTGAGTTTTGAGTCTTGAGTTTTCAGTTGCTTCTTCGGCAGACCTGCCACGGAAACGACGGCATCCGAGGTCGGCCTTCCATTGACGGTAATCGCTCCCTTGACGACCCCCGTCTTGGCCGCCTCGCCGCCGAACGCGAGCAGCGGCACGAGCAACCCCACTGAGGCCGCGTACAAAATGAATCGCCGCCTCATTTCTTCGCTCCTTTAAAGGTGGGGAAGTTAAAGTCGACCTGCACGGTTTTCCCTTCTAGGATCTGGACCTCCTGTTCCTGGATTCCCAGGCTTTCATGCCACGCTTTCAGCCGATAACGCCCCGGCGGTATGTCGTTGATCAGATACTGCCCGTACACATCGGTAACAGCGTGATAAGGGTGCTCGGTAATCACGACAAACGCGCTCATCCACGGATGGACTTCGCACAGGATCTTCACGATCCCAGATGTCACCAAAGGTTTGCGGCTTACTCTTCCCGGATACAGACCCACATTGAAATGCGGCTGGCCGTCGTGAAAGTAGGCGTGAGCCGTGTGGAGAATGGGATCGGTGTTTTTCAGCAATAAGAACTGTCCTACGCTGGCGGCCTGGACATGCGGCACAAAGCGGCATCGAACGTTGTCAAGCTCGTGAACCGCCTCCTTCTCCACTGCCTTTCCCTTGGCAATTCCCTCAAGTGTAATTACCGCGTAGCGGATTCCCCTGCCGGGTCCGAGAACCAGACTCTCATTGGGAACGTTCTTGCAAACCTCTTTGAATTTACTTACCTCCACCTTTGGGAGCTTTGGGATTTCGCCTTGGATCTTTACCGCGCCGGTAATTTTTCCCCCGTTCGTGACCGTAATCTCTTCGTAAGCAGGTAAAAGAAGCGGGAACAGGATCGCCACGAGCCCGATTAAAAGCGGAAGCATTTTTCTTATTCTGTTCATGTAACTTTGTCAAAAAAGCAAGCTCTATGCCACTGGGTTCCTGCCCGGTTCATTGTAATTAGCATGGCTAATTTCTCAAAATTGGGAAAAGAGCAACCCGAAATTCCTAAAGCAAACAAAGCTTACAAAAAAATTAGTCACCCGACCGTGCCACGCGAGAAACATCCTGCTCGACGGCGGTACAAGCTGTCGCACTCGAACAAGTTACAAATATCTTGTCCCGCAGGCGAAGATACGAACGGACGGCTGCCCAGACCGTGAGCAAGACGAGCACGAACGACAGAATCATAGCGGTGAGATAAATGGCTGTGACAAAGGACATCGCTTCCTCTTTCTAGCAAACTGCGTGAGTCTTCCCCTGAGCCGAGCAAATACTATGCCATGCAAGTCGTACGTGGTCTTGGCACGTTTTATGCTGACATTCTTGTGGTACGGAGCAAAGGAGGTTCTTATGATCACGCCGTGGATTACAGTGGCGGCAATTCTTGGACTCGCGTTGCTGTACGTCTTTTTTCCGCTAGCCGCGCATACGTTCCAACGCTACCGCGAAAAAAGAGTGCTGCGGTGTCCCGAAGAAGCGGCGCTGGCGGAGATCAACATCGACGCGCGCTACGCTGCCTTCTCCTCGACTGTGGGCAAACCGGCCCTGCGCGTTAGAGATTGCAATTTTTGGCCGAAGAGGAAGGGCTGCCGGCAGGGTTGCTTGAGTGAATCCGCATCCTAGGGCGTCTGGTTCATTGCGACGACGCGCAAGGCAGCCATCTCGCGCGAAGGACGCCAAGGTCCCACCCCTTCCGTCACCCCCGCGAAAGCGGGGGTCCAGGCCCTGGATTCCCGCCTGCGCGGGAATGACCTTTGCGCTGTTGGCAGCTTGGCGCGATAAACCTTGTTGAAGTCCTTCTGTCGAACACTCGAAGGCAAAAACCTAAAGCACTGCCGGCTGCGCCGCTCGGTGCTTGGCCGGCTGGTAGCTGCACGCGGGATCTTCGGCCATGCAGTCACCGTATGCCGCAAACGCTCGCGCGCGAGAGCCGCCGCAGATCTCTTTAAACTCACATATCCCGCATCTGCCCGTAAACTCTCTGGTCGAGCTAATCGATCTGAAGATTTCGGATTTCCTGTAGATGTCCACGAGATTTGTCGTTCGGACATCCCCGGCTACATGATCCCGTTGCCATCGCGAATACCGAATCCCCTGCCGACCGGAGTGGTACGGATGCGCGCCATCGGAATTCCTTCTGCTCGCATCCTGCCGGTCACTACCCTACGGAAATGGGGTGCCTCAGTGGTGGCGATCGCAAACGGAGTGTTGACCGATAAGTCATAGAGCCAGTTGAGAAGGGCTTCGCTGCGCTCGGGGGAAACCGGTTTTAGGGCGCGTCCCCGCCCGACGCTGATGAGAAAAAACAGGCTCCAGCGCATCGGGTCGAGGCCGGAAACAACGTCGTAAAGCCCCGGGAGATCACTTTCGGTCTGAGTGGTAACCAGGGTGTTGACTTGCAGTTGCAGTCCTTCAGATCGAGCGGCATGTGCCGCCTGAACCGTCCAGTTAAAACAACCAGAAACGCCGCGAAAATCATCGTGTCTCTGCGCAGTGCAACCATCCAGGCTGAGCGAAATGCTTTCTACGCCCGCCGCTTTCATCGAGCGAAGGACCTCGCGCGTGAGGCGCTCCGTCGCGCTCGGCGCCACGGACATCCGCAAGCCGAGCTTTGCGCCGTGCTCGATCAAATCAAAAAGGTCCGGACGCTTCAGCGGGTTTCCGCCGGTGAGGACAAGATGCGGCGCGCGCTCGCCGAACTGGCGGATCATCTCAAGCACCCGACGGCCCTCGTCGGTAGTAAGCTCCAACGGGTCGCGCTCGGCGATCGCCTCCGCCCGGCAATGAATACAAGCAAGCTCGCATGCCCGCGTGAGCTCCCAGTAAATGAGAAAGGGCGCGTCGGACTAGACAAAGCCGTTTCTCGTACTGCCATTGCCTGAAGCCTTCATTATTCCTCCTGTTCCAAAGCACAGGCAAGAAGCGTGCCGCAAGCACAAAGCGTGTTTCAGTCGTATTCGACCAACAAAGCCGGGCTCTTAGCAGGCTGCGGAAAAAGTGATTTCCATGCTTCGAGAGCCTCAGCATGAACGGAAAATCATCAATGATTTCAAAAGGGCCTCCGTTCGCCCTGAGTTCGTCGAAGGGTGAACAGGGAATTTTTCCGCAACCTGCCAGGCTAGGGATTTCTTTTTTTCGGAATTTTTCACGCCGAAATTCCCATCGATGGGAAAATAGGCAGGTTCAATTAGGAAGGTTCAAAACGTGCCCCGGACAAGCATGATCCCGAACAGAGCGATGATGAGCGCCAACACCAGGTTGACTCTGCCGAACCAACTCGCCTGGCGCCGGAGGCGCATCGCCTCGGGCGAGGCGGGATTCGCCCGCCCGGCAGCAGATGCTTTCGGTCCTATAAAAAAATCATGAACGATGCTAAGCGCCAATACTACGGCCACGACGATCAGCTTACTGCCGAGTGTCCACCCGAACGGACTGCGCCAAAAATCCCCGCTCGACAGCACCGCTACAGAGATGCCGCGAAAAACCAGATTGGTAGCGCCGGTCAACAGAAGAAGGAAGATGCTGGCCCAGCCGATCCAGCGGAATCGTATGCCGGTAAAGTGAACTAAAGAGGACGCTTGGCCGCGGAACTCCGGCCGGCGGATAATCGGGATCAGGACAAGCGCAAGAAAAACCATTCCCCCAATCCAAACCGCAGCAGCGATGATGTGGAGCCAAACCGATAATAGATAAATCGCGCGCAACGAGGTGCCCTCCTTTTTCGTAACTTTACCATAAATAAAATAAGCCGAGCCGACGGTTACCGCAAACACGACAAAGCATTAGCAGGAAGCTTGGTACGCTATTTGCTTCCGCTCCACCCCAAGGTCGGCACGCGATGCCTCTAAGAAGCGAGCGTCGCTTTTGGCTCGCTCAAGCGTATTAGAGATGATTGACAAGAGATGCCACACAAGCTAAACAAAAATACTCCGGTGACCAAGCAGCTAAGAACCATAACGGTAGCAACAGTTGTCTTTTCCCTTCTCTTGGCCTCTATCGCCTATGCCTGTTCCGGCCGGGATTTCATGAAGAGTTCGGGCACGCATGCGTCGATGGGCGAGACGACGGTGAAGAAAGACCCTTGCGGGGAGACCAAAGCAGACGTTTGCAAGTCGGTCCGCCGCAATATGCTTTCCATCCAAGCGTTACAATCTCCGTGGAACGCCCCGGCTCAGTTCTTCATGCTGGAGCGACTCTTGTCAGCAGAAGCCCTATCGCCAGAAGGAATCCTACGTTCTACCGCGCGGCTA
>JACPFH010000184.1 GCA_016183075.1 Deltaproteobacteria bacterium
CATGACGCGCCGCTACACGGCGGAGATTCGCAACATCATCGGGCCAGAGGTGGACGTGCCCGCGCCGGACATGGGCACCAACGAGCAAGTGATGGTTTGGGTACTGGATACTTACAGCCAGCATCAGGGACACGTGGTGCCGGGCGTCGTGACGGGAAAGCCGGTGGACATGGGGGGCACGGTAGGCAGGAGAGAAGCCACCGGCCGCGGGGTCGTTCACCCCGTTGCCGAGGCGGCCCGGCATCTCAAGATGGATCTTTCGCGCTGCACCGCCGCGGTTCAGGGTTTCGGTAACGTCGGATCCGTAGCGGCAGCCGAGCTTGCCAGCTTGGGCACCAAGGTGATCGGGGTTTCGGATCGCAGCGGCGGGTTCTACGACCCGCGTGGACTTCCCATAGACGCCCTCCTCCAGCATGTGAGCAAGAGTCTCGAACTTGCGGGTTGTCCTTACGGGGAGCCGATCAGCAACGCCGAGCTACTCGAGCTGCCCTGCGACATTGTCGTTCCCGCTGCGCTGGGCATGCAGATCACAGGTGAAAATGCGGGGAAGCTGAAGTGTAAAATCCTCGCGGAGGGGGCCAACGGGCCGACCACATTGGAAGCCGATGAGGTCCTGAAACGGCGCGACATCTTTGTTATTCCGGACATCCTCGCCAACGCCGGCGGCGTTATCGTTTCCTATTTTGAGTGGGTCCAGGATCTGCAGAATTTCTTCTGGTCGGAGGCGGATGTCAAGCGCGGCCTCGATCGTATCCTGACCCGGGCATTTCACGAGGTTATCGGCTTGAGCCAGAGAGAGCGGGTGGATATGCGCTTGGCGGCGCTCATGATTGGCATCGATCGGGTCGGCCGGGCCATGCAGTGGCGCGGGCTTTATCCGTAGCCGGGAAGGCGGGCGCTCGTTCCGGCTAGCGCTCCCCCGCGGCGGGCGTTGGGAACCCGCATCCCCTTTTACATCTGAGCGGGCCCCTGATAGTTAGGGAAACTCTTCATCGCGACGGGTTGGAGAAAGTTGCGCTTGCTTTCCACCTCTTGGATCATCGCCGGTTTGGCGTCTTTGACGTTCGGTTTTGCGCGCGGCATCCATTCTTCCTTCGGTGTCTTCTACGTTGCGCTGCTGGAGCGGTTCGATTGGAGCCGCGGGGCGACGGCGGGAGTTTTCTCCGTAAATCTCTTGGTGGATGCAATTCTCTCGCCCATCATCGGCCACTTCCTTGACCGCTATGGACCGCGCAGGGTCGTGGCGGCTGGCTGTGCGCTTTTGAGTTTGGGGCTCTTGCTCAGCAGCCAGATCCAGAGCCTCTGGCAGTTTTACGTCTTCTTTGGGCTAATTTCTGCTGTGGGTTTGAGCTTCACGGGCATGGTTCCCCACGTGGTCCTGGTCTCGGAATGGTTTACCTCGAAGCGCGCGTCGGCGCTCGGCGCTGTCTTCGCCGGGGCCGGCTTCGGAATCATGCTCTTGGCTCCGGTGAGCCAATGGCTGATCTCAAAGTGGGGTTGGGCGGGCGCCTTCCGTATTCTCGCCCTGGTTGTTTTTTTTGCGCTGCTGCCCTTGACGGCCAGCTTTTACCGGCGCGGGCCCTATCGGGGGAGGCCCTCACAGCGGGAGGGAGCGAAAGACCAGTGGACGGCAAGAATGGCGCTGCGGAGCCTGCAGTTCTGGTTTCTCTTTATCGCGCGGATCTTCGCTGCCGGAGGCACGACGCTTATCGTGACGCACCAGGTGGCTCACGTGGTCGATGTCGGCTTCAGCCCGCTTTTTGCCGCAACTGTTTTCGGGCTAATGGGAATGACAAGCACGGGCGGGCGGTTTGTCTTCGGCATTATCGCCGATCTCTTCTCCAAGCAAGCCGCCTACTCGGCTAATATTCTTACGACGCTCGTCGGCCTCGGCGCCCTGATGGCCCTCACAAACCCTTCTCAGTCCTGGCTCCTTTATGTCTACGTCATTTTTTTCGGACTGGGCTTCGGCTCGCGGGCGGTCATCTTCTCTGCGATTACGGCGGATATCTTCTCCGGCACGGCCTTCGGCGCGATCTACGGCTACTACGCAATCAGCGTAGGGGGCGGGGGCGCTCTCGGCTGCGGCCGATGGGCGGTCCTCGCTTCGCTCGGAATCTCAGATTGCAGA
>JACPFH010000181.1:0-12768 GCA_016183075.1 Deltaproteobacteria bacterium
CAATAGCTTCTCAAAAACCTACGCCATGACCGGGTTGCGAGTAGGCTATCTGGCGGCGTCGGCCGACAAGGTACTGCAATTCCTGAAATATCATCACACCGTGAATATCAGCGCCAATGTGCCTTCCCAGGTGGCTTGCGTTGCCGCCCTCAAAGGGCCGCAGGATTGCGTCGAAGAGATGCGCGGCGCTTATCAGAGACGACGCGACTTGGTTGTGGGACTTCTGAATGACATCCCGGGAGTTCATTGTGATCTCCCGACCGGGGCGTTTTTCGCTTTCGCGGATATTCGAGAGCTGGGCATGGCATCATTGGAGTTTGTCGAGTATCTGGTCAAAGAGGCCGGAGTAGTGCTGACGAATGGAAGCGGGTTTGACTACGAGGGCTTCGTAAGAGTGTCCTATGCTGCCAAGCCGGAGAGCATCGAGGAGGCCATGGGCCGGATGAAGACGGCGGTCCTTAAATTGGCATCGAGACGAAGCAAATCAAGGGAGCCTTAGGTCGATGACTCAGCTAAGTTTCAAGCTGCAGCGGAGCCGCCGGAAAATCGAGTTTTCACCCCGGCGGGTTATTATCGCCGGCTATACGGGGCGAAACCAGGAAGAGGTTCGCAGGCACGTCGACGAGCTGGCGGCGCATGGGATACCGGCTCCGGCGGAGATACCCACGGTTTTTCGTACGACGCTGGACAGACTGACTACAGCAGGTGAGGTGGAGGTGATTGGCGGGCATAGCTCGGGAGAGGCGGAGGTGGTGCTCCTGGTCCGTGGCGATAGATTGTGGGTTGCCGTTGGTAGCGATCACACGGACCGGGATTTGGAAAAGCTCAACATCACGGCCTCGAAGCAAGTCTGTCCCAAGCCGGTTTGCGCCGAGGTCTGGAGATACGCCGACGTACGGGAGCGTTGGGATGGGTTGGTCCTTCGAAGCTGGGTCGGCGACAAGGGGCGGGAGCAGCTTTACCAGGAAGGCCCGATGTCGGCGGTGCTCCCGCCGGAGGAGTTGCTCGGGATTCTGCGCCGTCGGATCGGAAAACTGGTGGACGGTGCCGCGATTTTCACCGGGACCATCCCGCTCATCGGCGGCGCCTTCGCACCGAGGCCTTATTTCGAGGCGGAGCTGTTCGACCCGAAGACGAAGCGCTCCTTGCGCTGCGCGTACCGGGTGAGTCGAGCTGACGCCCATCCGAAATTTTTGTCGTGACAACGTAACTGTTTCTGCCTGTTGCCCCCTCTCCTTTGTCCTCTCCCCCGTTGGGGGAGAGGGAAGGGTGAGGGGGAGATATAGTTCCAAGGAGGCTGTTGCCCATGGTGAAGGAAGAACGGGAATTCTTCGATGTCACAACCAAGTCCTGGCGTGATGTTCCGGGAAGCCTATGCTCGGGGCTGCACGAGCGGATTTTGAGCGGGGATCCGAACAGCGGCGACTATTCGCGCATTCTCCGGTTTGATCCCGGCTGCGATACCACGCCCAACGGGGTTTTGCGGCATGATTTCTGGGAAGAAGTTTACATCTTGGAGGGCAGCATGATCGATCTCACGATGAACCAGGAGTTCAAAGCGGGGCAATACGCCTGCCGCCCTCCGGGAATGCCCCACGGGCCGTGGAAGGCACCCAATGGCTGCACCACTTTCGAGGTCCGCTACACGAAATGATAAGAAGCTCCTTTCGGGGGTGGCTGCCAAAACTCAAAATAGCCCCCAACAGCCCGCTTCGGGATTTAAAGAAAACTGTGGCAAGGCGCGGGTGAGGTCGTCGCCGTTTCTGGATGTCAGCCGTTCCATAGCTTCTCGCTGGCCAGCCGCGCGCCTTCGGCCATCGCTTTGAACTTGGCCCATACGACGGTCGGGTGAATCTCCGGCTCCGCGGTGGCCTGTGAGGAAAAGCCGCAGTCGCTTCCGGCGATGACATTCTCGTGCCCCACGATCCTGGCGAACTTTACGAGCCGCTCGGCTACAAGCGTCGGGTGCTCGACGATGTTGCTCGTATGCGTGATTACGCCGGGAATGAGCACCTTCCCGTCCGGAAACTTGACGCTCTCCCAAACGCGCCACTCGTGCTCGTGCCGCGGGTTCGCGCCTTCAAAAGAGTAAGCGCCGGTATTGACCCTCAGCATGATATCTACGATGTCCTTCAATGCCATGTCATGGATGCGGGGGCCGATGTTGATGCCGTAGCAGGTGTGAAAGCGCACCTTCTCCGCCGGGATGTCTCTCAGCGCGTAATTCAGCGCTTCCACGCGCAGATCGGCCCATTTGCGGCATTGCTCCACAGTCGAACCCGGGTTCGAGTTGTAATAAGTCACCAGCCGTGGATCGTCCACCTGCAGCAGGAATCCGGCAGCGATGATGGCCTTATACTCCACGCGCATGGCATCGGCGATCGCGTAGAGGTACGCCTCCTCAGTGGGGTAATACTCGTTTTTTCGCTGCGCCTCGACATTCGCGGGGGAGGTGGCCGGCATGAAGGCTTCCACTACCTTCACCCCTTTCAGAGCGGCGTTGAGGTTCTCGATGTCCCTTTGGAGCGCCTCCTGCCCTTTGTAGGCAATGGGCCCCGTGCACACGAGACTCGTCGGCGGGCCGACGGACGCACCGCGCCACCCGGAATACCACTCGTAGTACTCGGGGAAGTCGATGACCTCTCTCGACCCCACCCAAGGGCCTGCCTTCGGCGGCATCGGTCTCGGCTCGAAGCCTGTCAGGCGCTCGCCGATGTAGTTGACAAAGCCTGCCTTTCCTTGCTCTCCGTCACTCACGATGTCCACGCCCGCCTCCGCCTGCCTGCGGACGGCTTCGGCTACCGCGGTGCGAGTCCGGGCGGCAAACGCCTGGCGGTCGTAGGATTGACCGCTCTCTTTCGCCTTAAGCATTTCGATCAGGTCCACCGGGCGCGCCAAGCTCCCGACGAAGGTAGTTAGAATCCTCTGGGTGCTCCGCTTCATCTTATCCCTCTAGTGCCTCGCTGCCCTCGAAGCCAAAGTCGGACGAAGATAAGGCTGGACATTTGCCTCCGGTTGCGATACGGAGGCTTTTAAACGACATGGCTATACCAGGGATCGAAGGTAACCTCTTTTGCTGGCGCATCTCTTCTAGGCGGGGCATGGGACGCTTCCCATAGACCCAAGTGTTTAAGGATTTTTTAATGACATCAAGCTCGTCGAGGAACCTGATGATGCAGCTCTCGCCGTGACACTTTGGGTAAAAGTGATTTCCCATCATTCAGAGACCTGTCGCACGCTTACGAACTGAAAACCGATGACCCCGAAGGTAAGCAAGAAGTCTCCAGCGAAGAAGGCCAGTTTCAAGCTGCAGGTCATCCCTGAAACCATTCTCGAGGGCGACCCGATCCTCGTGCGCGGCACCGGCTGGGATGACCGTCCCACGACGATCATGCTCGGCGGCTCGGCGGCAAAGATGGAGCGTATCCTCCAGGGTTATCCCGTGCCCGGCGGCGTCCGGCCTGACGGCACCGGCACGTTCGTCGTCCGTATCGCTGCTTACGGTCTGAAGCCCGGACGCTACGAACTGCGCGTGTCTGCCGGCCGGCAGACGCCAGCTGTGGTGCGGATTGAGCTTCTCCGACGGAAGCGGCCGAGCGCGGAGGAAGCAGAAGGGGACGTGAACCTGGCTTACTGGCGCAGCCTCGCCGCCTTCGAGCGCCGCTTCGCGCACATCGGCTACATCCCGGCAGGAGTGCGGCTGGCCCAGGTGAGCTCAATCCAAGCGCTACGCAGGGCGCTGACGCCGCGTCGGCCGGAGGACACAGTTCCGCGCGGGCCCGACCGGCCGGACATCTCGTTCTTCACGCGGCCCGTCCCGGGCGGCTGCAACTGGACGCCACTGGGACCTGCGCCGATCGTGGCTGGCTCCGCGACGAGCAGCTTTCCTGCGGAGTCTGGCCGTGTGAGGAGCATTGCCATCGATCCAACCATGCCGAACCGGATCTATCTGGGGACCGCGAACGCGGGCGTGTGGAAGAGCGAGGACAGTGGCCTCACCTGGTCGCCGAAGAGCGACGACCAGCCGAGCTTGGCGATTGGCGCGCTCGCCATTGATCCTAATACCCCCAAACGGGTCTTCGCCGGCACAGGCGAGTACCACCAGGGCTTTCTGGCGAATGCCTATTATGGGCTAGGCCTTCTTTACTCCGACGATTTCGGCGAGAGCTGGACTCCGCTTGCCGCGGCCACGTTCGAGCGGGTCGAGATCTCGCGCATCCTCTTCGATCCGAACAACACCGCCAACCACATGTTCCTCGCGTGCGATGCGGGGGTTTACGAGAGCATCACAGGTGGGACGAGCTGGAACCTGCTGCGCGCTGGGTCGGCCAGCGACCTGGTCCTACGCGTGATGGGCGGAGCGCTGCAGCTCATCGCAGCCTTCCACAGCCAAGGGGTCTTCACGAGCACGCTCTCGGGCGGCACCTGGTCCCCTTGGATTCAGATCGCCAGTCCGGCGTTCCCGGCCAGCTTCGGGCGCATCGCTTTGGGCCAGAGCAAGATCAACACGGACCATATTTGGGCAGCGTTCGGGGGCGTCAGCGGCTCCCTCGCCGGTATCGCCAAGAGCACCAACGGCGGCGGGCAGTGGACGAGCGTAGACCTAGCGGGCCTCCCGCTCAACGCAATCTACGGGCTCTACTACAACCTCTTCGTTGCCATCCACCCCGCCACGCCCAGCACAATCTTCCTCGGCACGAACAGGCTCTTCCGGACTGATACCGGGGACGCGCCTTGGACCGAAGTCACTGGCACGACCACCAAGCTGCACGTGGACCACCACGCCTTTGCCTTCGATCCGGTGAACCCGATTGTCGTCTACGACTGTAGCGACGGCGGGGTCTACCGCTCGGATGACGGCGGGACCAACTGGGATCAGCGCAACCGCGACCTGGCCACGCTCCAGTTCTATCACATCACGAACCAGCCGCAGTGGCCCGCAGTCCTGCTCGGCGGGACGCAGGACAACGGCGGCGTCTTCTACACCGCCGCGCCCGCCTGGAAGATACGGCAGTGGCCGCCGGGGATCACCTTTAACGGCATCGAGGGTGACATCGTCGTCACGGCCATCGAGCCGCTGATGCCTTCGCGCATGTACTTCGGGCGTGGAATTCCCCCCGAAATCAGGCGCTCGGACAATGGTGGGAGGCTCTGGTCAGCGCCAAAGTATACCTTCAGCGGCTCCTATGAATGGAATTTCCCCTTCGTCGTCGATCCCGCCAGCGCGGGCGTCTGCTACACCGGCGGGAACACGCTCGTGCGCAGCGATAACGCGGGCGACACTTGGACCACCATCACGCCGGCGCTTACGGGAAACATCACTACCATCGCCGTGCACCCGGCAGACTCCAACATCGTGTACATCTGCACGAGCCAGGGAAAGGTCTACCGCGTGCAGCGCACAGGGCTCGATTGGACGCTGCCCAACGTGACCACCACGGACATCACCGGGCCGCCGCTTCCCGCCGGACTGTATATCTCCTGCGTCGCCGTGGATACCGCTGGCACCGTGTGGGTGAGCTTCTCTTCCGTCCTGATGACAGAGCTGCCAGGCGAGTTTACGAACGACCACATCTACCGGCTGCTGGCAGGGAGCTCTACCTGGGAGAACCGCTCCGCCGGACTGGCGCAGGCCAATCCGATCAACACCATCACGATCGACCCGAAGGATAACAATGTCGTGTTCTGTGGGGGGGACGTCGGTGTCTTCCGGTGGAACGCTGCTTTGAGCAAATGGGAACTCTGGGACCACGGGCTACCTAACGCGCCGGTGTTCCACCTGACTATCCATAACCCGTCACGCCTGCTACGTGCGGCCACGTTCGGCCGCGGTGTCTGGGAGCGTCCCATCGATACCATGACCTGTCCGGATGTGGATATCTATATGCGGGACAACATCCTCGATACGGGCCGCGGCCCTGCTCCCTCCGGTGTGCCGCACCCTCTTGACCCGGCCAACCTGGTCTGGTGGTTTCAGAGCGAAGACATCAAGGTGGACGCGCCGCCGTTCCAGACGCCCATGCCCGTGACCGATCACGTCGCGCTCGCGAACGAAATCGAGCACCGCAACCCGAGGCGCGGCATGACCAACCGTTTTTATGTGCAGGTGCACAACCGTGGGTCGTTCAAGGCGACGAACGTCCGCGTCCGCGCCTTCTTCGACGTTGCCAGTCTCGGGTTGGCCAATCTCCCGGCGGACTTCTGGGCCGCTGGTAAGCCCTTCGACGCCGACCCCTCCGCCGTGTCCTGGGCCCCGGTCGGATCCACCCAAAACGTGCCCGAGCTGGAGCCTGGCGAGACCGCCGTCGTTTCATGGGACTGGGTGGTACCCATGAGCGCGGCAGAGAACTCCTGTCTGCTCGCGCTCGCCACCTGCGCGGAGGATCCGCTCAACGCGATGGGCGTGCTCTACGTCTCTCAGCTGGTTACGGAGCAGAACAACGTCACGCTAAAGAACCTCATAGTCGTCAGGTAGGATATGACCCCCTGAGAGGAGTCGAGCCATGGATGCCCAAGCTGGCCAAGATGAGCCGCTGGTCCTCAAGCTGTATAACCCTTATCCGTACCAGACGCTCTTTAACATCGTCGTCCACTGGGGCAGCTTGCCCGATGGTACGAAGCTCTACCTCGCCCTGGGGCAGACGGCGGGTGATTCCCTCGCATCGCTAAGCAAGAAGGATCTGGAGCGGCTTGGCTCAAGACCGGGTGGCCGTGAGATCAGAGAGCTGTTCGAAGTTCCACTTGAGGAGCAAATCCAGCTCAACCTCGACCGCGTCTATTCTCTTTTCCCCGACGCGAACCGCAGGACAACGCTCCCCGACATGTTGATCGCGCCGGAACGGCCGGCAGTGGTAGCCATGAGACTGGTGTTGCCGAAGAAGCTTGACGGAGCGCCGCCGCAGTTCGACATGGTGCAGATGGCTGGGCAGCGCGTGCTGGGGGGATGTACATTCGTAGTGAGGCGGCAGTAAGCGGCAGTGGCCCGCGCGCGATTCGAAGCCCCGATCTCGGGTGATAGGGTCACCTATGAAAAACGGAGTCAAGGGTAAAGATCTCACGGTGGTTCTGGGAGCTTCTTAGAGTCTCCTTAGGACTATTTATCAGTCACCTATTCGTGCTCTTCGGCACACTATAGCTTCGGACACCCGCCGCGCAATCAAATCTCTTGGCCTGTCTGCTCCCAGGTAGTGGCCATGACCCCCACGGCGTAGGCGGCCACTTGCTTTCAGAATCGGTCGAAACGGCTCCTGCTTTTTAAGCATCGCATAGATCGTCTTAAGCATCGCTCGCGCCACGGCCACGCGAGCCGTGTTCCTCCCATGCTTTCTGGATATCCGGTAGTAGAGAGAGGGGGGATTTCTGCGGACAGTATACAGCGATTGGCAGTTGATGCGCGGGTTAGGCATATTTAGGACCCTGCCCAGGACCGCTCGGACACGGGCTAAAAGGTGAGGACACGGAAAGAGAAGCTAACGGCGAGGAAACGTTCGGTCAAACTCGTCGTGAGATCCGATCCAGAACCAGATTATCTCTTCCCCTCGCGTAAACCCACAGCACGATGTGAACTCGTTACGCGGACCGACCAAAGACGTGGATCAGAGAGCAGGCGCTCGAACCGCAAGCTCGGGTGGGCGGGGTTCTGTCTGAAGAGACGGTAGGCTTTCCGGGCTTCTTCCTGAACATGAGCAGGAAGTTTACGGTATCGGTCCCAAAAGCGAGGGTGTGTTCGGCTGTTCAGAGCTTGTCTGTGTCCAGAGGTGCCGTTTGACCTGCGCGATAGTCTTTAAGAATCTGATCTGCCTCGGCGGAAAGAGCCGGCCTGGCCCCAGGGTCTCGAATGATTTCGTCCCAGCGCCGGTCATCAGAGTCGAGGAACACGACCTCAACATCAACGGGCCCGGGTTCTGGCGCTGGCTCCGCCAAGCTTACTTGCCCGTTTTCGTACTTACCTTTGAGTATCTTCATTAAAAACATATTTTATATGATATCCGATGCCTCGTCTATACCGCGTTTGCTGTCGGTTGAGGTACTAACCCCAAGCCGAGATTTTCACAGAGCCGTCAAGCGGATATCCATGGGCTACTTCGGTTGGTGGTGGTCGAGACCGATATAGGCTTCGATAAACCTCACGATTCTCTTCTCGTCGAAGTCATTGAACTTGTCGATCCGGCTCCACGCCGTCAGGGCGATTTTGTGGCTCATCGTCGGATAGGGTGCCAGGATGATATGGTCGTAGCGTCTGACAATTTGCGCGAGTTTTTCGACCAGCGTCCGGCATTCCTGGTCGGCTTGGGGACAGTTGTATTGGACCGCGACTCCGCCGTCTTCAAGATTGTGGATCTGGAGTTCTTTTGGGATCGGGTTTTCGTGTATCCCCCAGTTTGCAATCGAGGCGAGGTGAGGGCCCGAGGTCGGGGGATCGCTGTTGTAAGCGTTAACGCCGATAGCTGAAGGCGTAATATGGCGATTCCCCATGCTCGGCACAAATTCGCCGGGCATGCCGCTTCCCCACTGAAGATAGGCGCCGTAGCCTGCGGCCGCGACGAGAAAAACCGCCACGAGGTAGGCGAGCGGTTTTCGGATCCAGGCAAGCCTGCGAAGCCTCTGCTCCTCTTTTTGCCTTTGCTCTTTTCTTGCCCTGCGCTCGCCGCGGCGCCGCTCTTTTCTTGTGGTCTGCTCCTGGAGCGCCATAGCGGGTGATCTCAGCGCGGAGTTACAGCGTCGCGCTTACGGCCGGACGGGCGAGGAGCCGCTCCATCCAGCTTTTCAGGTGGGGCGTGCCGCCGTCTATGGCCACACCATATCGCTGCTGGCGGGTGAAAAACGGTATAAAGGTGATGTCGGCCAAGGAGTAGTCTCCCGCGATATATTCCCGATTGGCCATCTCCCGATCTAAGATCGCCAGATGTTGCCTGACTTTCTCCTTTGCCTTCTCCGGGTCATTGCCGTGTGCCACGTCGCTGCCCGCTGCCTGAAGCCGGGAGTTACAGAAATCCACCCAGATTCTCACGCGCGCCCTTGCGGCCGGATCCCCGGGCATGAGCGGCGGCTTAGGGAATTTCTCTTCCAGGTACTCATCGATGATAGCCGACTCGTAGACCACGGTATCGCCGTCAACCAGCACGGGTACTTTACCGTAAGGGTTCAGCTCCAGCAGGTCCTTGGGTTTGTTCTTGAGATCGACTTCGATCAGCTCATAGGGAAGCTGCTTTTCGGCCAGGACTATCCTAGTCCTGTGAGCGTAAGGTCACATCACATAAGAATAGAGCTTCATGGCAACCTCCGTCAGTGAACGCTAGAAGCTTAGAGCTGAGAGCCTGGCGCTATGGCTCTTTGCTCTTAGCCTTTGTCTATTTAGCATTATTTTCCCCTTTTCTCCAACCGGTCTCGTAAGCCGTCACCGACGAGGTTCAGGCCGAGAATCGTGAGCATGATGGCCAGCCCCGGAAACGCGGTCAGATGCGGGGCTACCAGAAGAAATTGCCTCCCTTCGCTCAGCATGGCTCCCCAGGACGGCGTAGGGGGTTGGACGCCGAGTCCTAGAAAGCTCAGGCTGCCCTCGGCAAGAATCGCTCCCGCCATGCCGAAGGTCGCCTGGATCAGCAGCGGCTGTAAAAGATTCGGCACCATGTGCCGGCAGACAATGCGGGCAGGAGTGCCCCCTAGAGCCTCGGCCGCGTGGACGAATTCGCGTTCGCGCAAGGCAAGTATCTCGCCCCGAACCAGCCGGGCATAGCCAGTCCACCCGATGAGGCAGAGGGCAAGAACGACATGCCTTAAGCTGGGGCCAAGGACGGCCGTGAAGGCGATCGCGAGCAAGATGCCCGGAAAGGCCAAGAGCACGTCGATAAGGCGCATGATCAGATGGTCTGTCCAGCCGCCGAAATAACCGGACAAAGAACCCAGCACGACGCCGAGAAAGCAAGAAATCGCGACCGTGCTGAGTCCGACTAGAAGCGAGATGCGAGCGCCGTAGAGGACACGGCCCAGGATATCGCGGCCGAGCTTGTCCGTCCCGAAAAGATGCGCTCGGGACGGGGGAAAGAGGTCCTTTTCCAGGTTCTGCTCCGTCGGGTTGTGCGGTGCGAGGAGCGGAGCGAAGGCGGCTGCTCCCGCAAGAAGCAAGAGAATGATCAGGCCGGTTGCGAAAAGACTCTTACCTTCCATAGCTGATCCGGGGATCGATCACGCGGCAGAGGATGTCGATGAATAAATTGACCACGAGGTAACAGACCGCAATAACGAGAACGCACCCTTGGACCAAAGGATAATCGCGCGTCTGGATGGCCTGGATTGTAAGGCGGCCGATTCCGGGCCAGGTAAAGATGGTTTCCGTAATCACGGCGCCGGCAAGAAGACTGCCAAACTGGAGGCCGAGGATCGTCGTCACGGGCAGAAGGGAGTTCCTAAGGGCGTGCTTGAGCCAAACCGCGAGTTCGCTAAGTCCTTTGGCGCGCGCGGACTGGATATAGTCCTCGTGAATGACATCGAGCAGGCTCGAACGGATCATGCGAGTCAGTAAGGCCGCCATAGCGGTGCCCAGAGTCAGCGCCGGCAAGATCAGGTGGCTGAGACCACCCCGACCGGAGACCGGCAGGAATCCGAACTCGATGGAGAAGGCGATGATCAGGAGCGGGCCGAGCCAAAAATTCGGCATCGCCAGACCAAGAAGCGAGAAAAACAGAGCGCATCGGTCGACCCAGGTGCGGTGTTTCCACGCGGCGAGAATTCCCAGCGAAAATGCGCAAAGGATCGCTACTGCCATAGCGGCAAGGGTGAGCTCCAGGGTGGCGGGGAATCGCGCCAGGACGAGATCCATGACTTTTCCCTGATGGTACAGGGAGCGGCCCAGATCGCCCACAGCCAATCCCTTTAGAAAGCCCAGATACTGCATCCAGACCGGCTCGTTCAGCCCGAGCTCGCGGCGCAGGGCTTCCTTGTGGCTCGCGCTCGCGCTTTCTCCCAGCATCACCTCGACAGGGTCCCCTGGCACCAAGTGAATGAAAAAAAATACCAGGGTGAGCACTCCGAGAAGGCTTGGAAAAAACAAGAGCAAACGTTGTGAAAGGTAACGCTTCACACCGGCGGTTTTGCGGCGGAGAATGACGCCTTCTTCAGCGAGATGAGTTCACCGTCCGGATACGGAATAAAGCCGCGGATGGTTGGGTTCATCACCACGACGTTTTTTGTCCACCAGAGCGGGATGTAAGGCAGGTCCCGGGCAAGTATGTGTTGGACTTGGCTGTAGATCCTCTTCCGTTCAGCCGAGACCAAACTTCTTCTTCCTCGCTCCAGCAGGGCGTCTGTTTCGCGATTGCGATACCGACCTCGATTGTCGCCGTTAGGCGGGAAACTATCCGAATGAAATAGATTATAGTAAATGTCCGGGTCCGTTACTCCCACCCAGGCGAGCGAGTAGAGGTGGAAGTTTCCCTTCTTGATGTCTTCGTAAAAAGTCCCCCACTCGTAGGTGCGTACCTCAAGCTCGATTCCGACGCGGCGCAAGTGCTCTTTAAAGGCTTCGGCGATTCGGCGGCGGAGATCCAGCGTCGTGGTTTTGTAGGAAAGCGTGAATCGGGGCAACGGCCCGTCGCCGTCAGGGTCCGGAAAGCCCGCCTGGTCGAGCAGCCGTTTGGCCTGCTCCGGGTCGAAGCGATACTGCGGGACGCGAGGCTCGTAGGCCCAATGGGCCGGCGAAAGCAGTCCTGTTGCACCCGTTCCCAGGCCTTTTAGCAGGTGGCGGATGACGGCCTCGCGGTCAACGGCATGGGCGATCGCTTGGCGCACCTCTCTGAGTCGCAGAACAGGATGGTCGAGATTGGTGCCAATATACTGAAAAGTTGTCCCTTGATCGATTTTCACGGCGGCGTCGGTGTGGCTCTCAAGCCACGGAAGCATGTCGGGCTCGATGTCGTTCTGCACGAAATCGACGGTGCCTTTTTTGAACTCGAGCACTCGAACGATAGCATCCGGGATAACCCGGAACACGATCCCCGCAATCTGCGGCGGACCTTCCCAATAAACGGGGTTTGATTTGAGGACAACTTTTTCCCCCGGCACGTGCTCTTCGAGTGTGAACGGTCCCGAGCCAATTAAATTTACCTCCAGGCCCCGGACAGGTGGAGATCCGACGGGAACGATTCCCAAGGTGGCATTTTCCAAGAAAGGGGCGTGGGGAGCCGTGAGACGAAACCGAATCAAGTACCTCCCCAGTATCTCCACCGCTTCGACGGTCTGGAGCGGGCCCCTTTTTGGGGAGCGAGTTGCTGGGTCCAAAACGGAGTCGTAAGTGTACTTTACGTCGGCGGCCGTCAAGGGCTTGCCGTTGTGGAAGGTAACGCCGTTGCGCAAATGGAAAAGATACGTGCGCTCGTCAACGGCTTCCCAGCGCTCGGCGAGATCTGGCTGGAGCCGAGAGTTTTCGTCCGCGCGCACTAGGGAATTGAACACAAGAGCACCAATGCGCACAGAATTGGCGTCGGTAGCATAGCGGGGATCCAGGCGACCTGGGCTACTTTCCAGGCCTACCACCAGATAGCCGGGAGGGGTTTGGGGTTGGGAAAGGCACCCCGCCAGCGGAATCCACAGGCAAACAAAGGCTCTAAGGATGTACTGTTTCGATTTCTTCACCACCTCTGCAAGAAGTTTTTGACAGGAAGATAGCTCTTTTGCTATACTGCGTCAAATTTCGGCGCGAAAACGGTGGTAATCATAGCGCGCCGCTCGGTCTCTTTCCTCCTCCCGATCCTGGTGTTTTTCCTCCATCTG
>JACPFH010000181.1:12820-14817 GCA_016183075.1 Deltaproteobacteria bacterium
CCTCCATCTGCTTGGGGCCAGGGGGGCTTCCGCCCAGGAGAACCCGTTACCGATCCTTCCCGGCCTGGAGGCTGCTGTTGAGTTCTGGAAGCTCGTCTTTACCCGGTACAGCACTTCTGAAATCATATTCCATGATCCCCAGGATCCTTTAAGGATCTATAGGGTGGTTCAGTCGGCTGAGAACGCTCCCCGTCTTTGGATTCGCGAACAGGTGAAAAAGCTCCTTGGCGAGCCGGATGTGGGCGAAGACGAAAGCCGAGTCAGAGCCCAGAGAGGGGTCAAAGAGCGCTTTGCGGCAGGTTTGGCCCGGTCCGGCAAGTATATAGACCAAATCCAGCAGATCCTGCGGGAAGAAGGGGTACCGGTCGAGCTTGCCTACCTTCCCCTCGTAGAGTCGGCCTTCAACGTCCATGCCCGCTCCCGAGTCGGGGCTGTGGGAATGTGGCAGTTCATGCCGGTGACCGGGCGGAAATACCTTCGCGTCGGCTCGCTCCTCGATGAACGAAAGGACCCCTTGGAATCCACGCGGGCGGCCGCGCGCCTCCTGAAAGAGAACTATGGAATTCTTGGCAACTGGCCGCTGGCGATCACCGCTTATAATCATGGCCGGGAGGGGATCCGGCGGGCGATTTCTCAGGTCGGCTCGCGCGACCTGATGGAGATCATCCGGCGCTACGATGGGCCGGCGTTTGGCTTTGCCTCGAAAAGCTTTTATGCGGAATGTTTGGCTGCCGTAGAGGTGTCGCTAAAAAACGAAGAATTTTTCCCTGACTTGGAGTATCATCCGCCATTCCTGTTGGGGGAAGTCGGGATCGAACGGAGCATTCCCGTGGAGGCTTTGCTGCGCAGAGCGGATGTTTCCCGCGCTGAGTTTTTCGACTGGAACCCCGCCCTGAAACCACGGGTCCATAGCATTCCGGCCGGTTATCGCGTCAAGGTCCCGGCGGAGAAATTGGAGCTAATTCAAACCGCTTACCTGGGGGCCATGGGGAAGACCCCTGTGGTCAAGCAGGTCGCTCTCGTGAGCGACAGCGCCATTTCCTGGATCCGCCATCGCGTGATACGCGGGCAAACCCTATCCCAGATTGCCCGCATTTATCGGGTCTCGGTCGGCGAGGTTCAGCGGCTAAACAAGCTTCCCGATATCCACTCGATTACGGCCGGCGACTACCTCACAATCCCCCGACGCTGACCGACTCTTCTCAGTCCGTTTAGGAAACGCCCTTACCGCGGCCTCATGCCGGATTATGTGGGGGGTTTGCCTTTAAATTTAATGCTTGACTTTTCGGATTGGTTATATAAGATTTGGCTGTTTGGCAGGGGTGGCAACGTGGAGATGGGTTCCGAGATATCAGGCTTGGTTGGGTATTTGATATGAGAATCGGCTCGAAAGGTTATTACGGTCTCCTGGCTTTGAGCGAGCTCGTGGAGTGTTACAGAGCCGGCGGACCAGTCCAGGTTAAGGAAATCGCAAGAAGGCAGGAAATTCCTGAGGAGTACCTGAGTCAGATTATGGCTCAGCTAAAGCGTGCCAATCTGGTTCGCGGCGCGAGGGGACCAGGTGGTGGTTATTTTCTGGGTCGTGCTCCCGAGAGCATCACGTTGAGGGAAGTGCTAACCGTCCTGGAAGGGCCTCTTATGGGCATGGAGCTTAAATCTACTAGGAACCCGCTCCTTGGTTCGACGATGACTCAGAGGCTTATTCAAACATGGGCCAGAGGAATTGCCGCTTTGGAGAAGGTCCTGCAAGAAACGACGCTAGCGGATCTGTGTAGACCGGAAGAGAAAGCGTACATGTATCATATTTAAATTTTTTTGCATGATACCTGAGTTAATTTATCGGTTTTCTAACCTTTCAAAGCCTGGGCTTCGAGATTGAAGAGGAGAGAATTCCATGAGTGAGGCCGTTACGTGGAGAGAAAAGCTCAAGGATCTTATGCCGGTTGACCTGGCGCGGGAGATCGACATTTTTGAAACCCAGATCGAGCTGCGCAAGC
>JACPFH010000182.1 GCA_016183075.1 Deltaproteobacteria bacterium
GATCTCGACCCGGGCAGGATCTTGCTGCGGCGTAAGAAAGATCTCCACAGAGGACAGGTTAAGCGGATGACACATCGGTATCAAATCAGGGGTTTTCTTTGCGGCCATGATGCCGGCAACCCGCGCAACGGAGAAGACATCGCCTTTTTCCACACGCTTTTCCAGTATCAAGGCGAGGGTTTCGGGTCGCATGAATACGGTTCCCTTAGCCGCGGCGATTCTCGGGGTCTCCTCTTTTTCCGTGACGTCGACCATCCGGGCGCGGCCCTCGGAGTCAAGGTGCGTCAGTTTTCCCATCGCTTTCTCCTCGCAAAGTCTCTTACGGCTGTTCCCACTGGGCGATTTATGCTACATAAAACCCATGGAGAAAGAAAGGCACTATCGGGTGATCATCTTGGGATCGGGCGCTGCGGGCCTCACCGCCGCGATCTATGCGGCGCGCGCGAACCTGGAGCCTCTCGTCATCGAGGGCTCCCAGCCCGGCGGGCAGCTCACCATTACGACGGACGTGGAAAACTATCCTGGATTTCCCAAGGGGATCCTCGGACCGGAGCTAATGGAGGAATTCAAGAAGCAGGCAGAGCGCTTCGGGGCCAATACGATTTTTGGCGACGTGACCGCGGTCGATCTCAAAGGGAAGCCTTTCCAGATCACGGCGGGGAAGCAAATTTATACCTGCGATGCCCTGATCATCGCGACCGGAGCGTCCGCCAAACTGCTGGGCCTGGAATCGGAGAGGAAACTCATGGGCTATGGGGTATCGGCCTGCGCCACCTGCGACGGCTTTTTTTTTAAAGACAAAGAGGTCATCGTGGTTGGTGGGGGCGATACCGCGATGGAGGAGGCTCTCTTCCTGACCAAATACGCGAGCAAAGTGACCATAGTGCACCGCCGCAACGAGCTTCGGGCCTCCAAGATCATGCAGGACCGAGCCAAGAAAAATCCCAAGATCTCTTTTCTCTGGGACAGTGTGGTGGAGGAGATCTATGGTGATCCGAAAGAGGGAGGGGTCAGGGGAGCGAGACTTAAGAACGTAAAGACCGGCGCCACGCAGGATTTTAAGTGCGACGGCGTCTTCATGGCTATAGGTCATGAGCCCAATACCAAGATTTTCGCGGGGCAACTGGAGATGGACGAGCGCGGCTACATTATCACCCACAACGGCACGTCGACGAATATCCCTGGCGCGTTTGCTTGCGGCGATGTCCAGGACCGTATCTATCGCCAGGCGATCACGGCCGCCGGCACCGGCTGCATGGCCGCCATGGACGCGGAGAGGTTTTTGGAGAGTCAGGAGAGCTAGCCCTAAACTGTGCGCTTTCGCGGGGTAGTCGGGGGAGCTGTGCCTTTTCGATCCGTTTAGCTCAAAAACAAATTCCTGCTATCAATTTTTTCACTTATCATTTCCCCCTGACCGGGCGAACGAGCAGGCCCCAGCGTCCGTTGACAACTGTATCTAAATTAGGATACACATAACTATGGGTCGATGGAAGCGGCACGGCGTCATAGTTGTTCTCTATTCCACCGACCACGATCCGAGGCACGTCCACGTCTTCGAAGATCGTAAGCGCCTTCTCGAATTCAACATCGAGACTTGGACAGTGATGGAAGGTAAAATGACGCCAAAGGCAAGGAGGGCTCTGGAAGCTTTACGAAAGGAAGGCATCCTATGAGAAACCCGAAATTTAAGGAAGTTAAGCCTAACTACCGAAAGAATGTCCTGGAGATTACCCTCCTGGAAAGAGGCAAAGCGAAGAAGTACAGTCTTCCGTTCGCCGTGTTCAGAGATAAGGGGGTCAGCAGCAAGAATCGATTTGTGTCGATCACTGTTGATCGGGAGCTGGGCGATCAGGCTGTCTCGTTCGTCCTAGAAGATGGCTCCACAGGCGATTTTCCTGCGGATTTCGTCCTGTACTATTGTGATCCGACTTACCATTGGTCGCCGATTAACCAACTGAAAAGAGCGCTCAAAGAAAAGCTTGGCTCCAGCCAGTTGTCCGTGCGAGTGCTTGCTGATGCCTTGGATACGTCGCCGTCTCAAGTGGTGCGACTGCTGCAGGAAAACAAGGCATCCAAACAGATCGTGCAGCTCTTCCAGCTCGCTGAATTAGCAGGCTACCAGATTGTGTTCAACCTGAGGAAGAAAAAAGCAGCGTAGATTTGCACCTACTCTTTTCTACACCCCGATGTGTCCCCGTCGATGACCCGGATAACCTTCCTGGTACCATTGGCGACTTTGGTCTGGGCGGGTGCGGAGAGGTTTTTGGAGAGTACTTGGTGAATTTTTCGCGGGCATCATTATGACTTCGGGGTAGCATCGGAAATCCACGCCTCACCCAAAGTAAAGGCTAAAAAGTGGGCTGGATGTTATTTTCTGCCGCAACCATCCGAGCCTTTAAAGTCGGCACATAGGGATCGTCAGAGACTTTGAGAAATTTTTCTGCTTCGCGGTTTTCTTGATGGATCAGGGGGGAAGCTCCGGGTGCCAAGGCTTCTCTGGGGATGCGGAATAGCCTCCCGTTGTCGCGGGAGACGTATGCGCCAGGCTGAATGATTTCTTCCCACGAGCACTCAAGCAGCGACGCATGCTTTTTCCTTTCCTCCGTCATTATGTCACCTCCAGATCAAGGCATGTTCAACGCGCCGCTAAGCGGGCAAGCGAGCGCATCAGCGATCCCATGATGGGAATATTGACCAGTCGATTTCTCAGACGAAGCGTCGGCGAATCGTATACGGTCTCAAGCTCGGATCGAAGCTGCCGGTTTTCGGACTGCAATCGTTGGTTTTTCACAGCCAATTGATGAATATATGACGCAGCAGCACGCTCCTCCGCCTCCGGGTCGATCGGTCCTGTCGACTTATATTCCTCGGTGACCTCATCGTACAGCGCGATCAGCTCGTCAAGAGCGGTCTCCAAGCCGGCGCTCGCACGGATCTTGCGGCTCACTTCCTGAGAATCCTCGGCGTTATACCGGGAAATCTCTTCAGCCAGCACATCCGCACGAACGGGCTTTTGCAGCGCCCGTATGCCGAAGTTTAGGCGCCGCAGCCTTTCCAGCTCGGCTGTGGTGACCATAGGCCCTGCTCCAGCGGCGTCGCACAAAATCACGGCAGCCCCTACACTCAATGCCTCGAGCGCTGACTTCCCCTTCGCGAAGACGAGATCGTAATGTCCCAGCACCTCTTCAGGGTGCGTAACGCTAGTACCCGTGCTCGCACCGATGATATCCAGGGTTATGCTCGCCTGGGAGCACGCCTGGCGGGTCGCGCTCAAGTGGGTCCGTTCGGAGGCTTGGTTGCTGAAGACCAAAGCGCGCTTTGGACGCTCCGGTAAAGGGCCGCGAGGCTTGAAGCGTTCCAGATCCACGAAGTTCAGAATAACGCGAGCCTTTTCCTGCGCCACACCGTGCTCCAAAATCAGGCGATCGAGGCAGGTGTCATCCACTGCCACATAACGAAGAATGCGCGGGAATCGCGGTGGCACGTCGTGCCAAGCGGACCAGTCGTGGCAGAAAAAAATTCCCGGAACGCCGGGAAATTGTAGTAAGGCCATCATCGTCTCCGGAAGGTGATGACCATGGATGATATCGGGCGTCGCGGACACCTGTGTCAAATCTTCGAGGACCGGAACCGTTTTCGCCCTAAGCTCCCGAGCAATTCCACCCAAATGTGTGGAATAGACAATCGGTTTGTGCCCACGCCGCAGCAAACCCAGGGCCAGGTCGCGCACATAGACCTCAGTCCCCGTCCGCGTCGCGAGGGTGATGTTGGTGATCAAGACTTTCAATGATCGGCACGGGAGGTGCGGCATCTACTCTCTCGCGCTAGAGTGCGATCGCGGCATCACCGTCTTCTGGAGATTTGACCTCGAAGCGCTTCCGAAAGCGGAAGCACATGTTCGCGATAGCGAATGATTTTCTGGTAATAACCTGCCGCCACTTGGCGTTCCCCGTATTGTTCATAGAAAGGCGCCTTTTTCCAGAATGTCTTTTCAAGGGTGTTGCAAGATGCGGGGCGCAGGCATTCGATTCTGAAGGAATCCATTCCCTTCTGTGCAATGGCGGTTTTGACCTCCGGCGTCAGCTCCGAATAAGCATTGGCGGCGGCCAGTTTGCTTGCGAAGGTTGTATCATCCAACTCAACCCAGATGGCTCGATTCCCCTGTGCTTCTCGAAAGGATGGATTCAGGCTGCCCGCCAGGAGAAAATCAAAATTGGCTATCCGATGTCCGCTTCTCTGAGCCATTTCTACGGCCGTATTGAGCACGAGCCTGCAGACGTCGTGAGTCGGATTGTAGCCTTCCATCGCATCACCAGCGACATAGTGGATTTGCCCTCCAACGAACTCATCTGCGAGTTCCTCAGAAAGCCGTAGGAACAGTTCGTAATCCCCATCCAATATTGCCCCATAGACGGCTTGGTCACTAAAACGACCATAGATCGAACCGACCTTGGCGTTCGTCTGAGAAAGAATCCTGGTTGTCGAACCTAACCTGGACAAACCGGACCGACCTGAGCCGTCTGTCAGCACAAAAACCTGAGGACATGCCACCTGCAACCAACCATAAACGCAAAGCTCGTGGCCGGGATGGCCAACGACCAAAGCGGCCCGGGAGTCAAAACCAATGACCTCCGACGGGAAGGTATTCTCGTCGTTAGCAACCTTCGACGGAAAAGAGAGGATTGGTCCGGGATGCCTCATTACGGATGGCATACAACTCCCTTCACTGGAAGCGCGGAAAAGACGCGTCGCACCAAATCTCCCCTTACTCCAAGCCGGACCAGATGTCCAGGTTAGTCTTAAAGCCGCCCTGAGATTGACCTAACGCTACCTGATCGGATACTCTCCGGCTCACAAAGGAACCCGATGCGGGTTAGATGAGGGTGTTTGACTCCGTAGTGAGGAATTTGCCTTGCGGGAGGTCAGGTCATGCCGTTTTTGCAGCTAAAGGATCTGAAACTCTATTATGAGGTCCACGGTGAAGGACCACCGTTCCTCTTTATTAGCGAGACCGCCTGTCACGGCGAAGTCTGGAAAACCTATCAGGTTCCGGAGTTCTCTCGGGATCATCGGGTCATTATTTACGATCAACGCGGAACCGGCCATTCCGACAAACCGTCAATGGAGTATACAACCAAGGTGCTCGCCGACGATGCCGCCTCGCTATTGGACCACCTGGGGGCCGGGCGGGCTATCGTTTACGGCCACTCGATGGGAGGCAGGGTAGCGCAGCTTGTAGCTTTGGATTATCCGCAAAAGGTGAAGAAGCTGATCCTTGCCTCATCGGGCGCCTCCCATTCGACAAGAGGCATCCCGCTCAAGATGTGCGTGGAATTGGTGGAGAAAGGATACGAAAGGTACGCGAGGGATCACGCGATCAGAATCGGCTTTACGGAAAAGTTTCTCAGAGAGCGTCCTGACCAAGTCAAAAAGTTCCTGGAGGTTCGGCTGGCCAACCTCCCTCCACTGGAGTGCTACCTCCGGCACGTGATTGCCCGCCAGGCGCATGACACGGGCGGGCGCCTAAAGGATATCCATGTGCCCACGCTCGTCATGGTCGGGGACGATGCTCGTCGTTTTCGCTGATTCGGGTCATTACTACTTCTATTCCCATCCGAACGCCACCAACGAAGCGATCCGAGATTTTTTAAAAAAAGATTAGGAATGAGGTAGCGACAAAAGGACGTTCAAATCTTTCCCTTCTTCCAATCTTTTAAGATCTCCAGCGCGGCGAGTCTGCCCGAAGCTGCCATGACGCCGCCGCCGGGATGAGTCCCGGAGGCGCAGAGATAAAGATTTTTGATCGGCGTGCGGTACTGCGCCCAGCCGGGAAGGGGGCGCATGAAGAAGAGCTGGTCGAGCGAAAGCTCGCCGTGGAAGATATTTCCTTCGGTAAGTCCGTACTCTTGCTCCAGGTCCCAAGGGGTCAGCACGTGACGATGGAGAATGATCTTTTTCAGGTTGGGTGCGTATTCGCTTAAGGTATCGATGACCGTATCGCCGAATTCTTCGCGGCACTGAGGCCAGGTGCCGTTTTTCAGATGATACGGAGCGTACTGTACGAAGATCGACATGACATGCTTTCCCGGCGGAGCCATGGAGGGATCCAGCGTGGAGGGGATGACGATGTCCAGATAGGGTCGCCGCGAGAAACTGCCATATTTCGCATCATCATAGGCGCGCTCCAGGTAATCGACGCTCGGGCTGATGGATATGGCGCCGCGAAGATGCGGGCCCTCTCCAGGCAGAGCCGTGAAATTCGGCAAAGCATCCAGGGCAAGATTCACCTTCCCCGAAGAGCCACGCATCCTAATGTTCGTCACGTCTCTTACAAATTCCGGACCTAAATGGAAGGGCTCGACCCCCCGCGACTTTTCCACTCTTGACCAGCACCCGGGCGACCGCTGCCCGGGTTCGGATTTCCGCGCCGTGACGCTGAGCGGAGGCGGCAATGGATTGGCTCACGTTTCCCATTCCTCCACGGACCCATCCCCAGGAGCGGAAGGTCGCGTCGATCTCCCCCACGTAGTGGTGCAGGAGCACGTAAGCGGTCCCGGGAGAGCGCGGGCCTAGGAAAGTGCCGATGATGCCGCTCGCGGACATCGTCGCTTTTAACACCTCGGTCTCAAACCACTCGCTCAGAAAGTCAGCGGAGCTCATGGTCATGAGCTTCGTCATGTGGTAGAGGAGGCGCCCTCCTGACTTCCGGAAGTGGCGAGCGAGACTCAAAAGCTTGAACAGCTCGCGGGGATGAAGCGAAGTGACGTCGGGAGGAACCGTGGCCAGGATGGGCTTAACCATCATGGCGAGCTGATGCATTAGCTTGCCGAACTGTTCGTAGGCCTCCGCATCGACCGGCGAGTGGCGCATGATCTCGCGGCGCGTCTTGTCATGATCGCCCCAGCGGGCGAGATAATTGCCTTCAGGCAAGGGCGTGAAAGTGGAGTCCAGGGGGACGATCGCCAGGCCGAAGTTTGCGAGATTTAGCTCCCGGATGACCTCCGGGCGCAGGAGGCTCACCACATAGGAACAAGCCGAATACTTAAAGCCAGGATAGATCTCTTCAGTCACGGCGGCGCCGCCGACGATGTGGCGCCGCTCCAGGACCAGGACTTTTTTCCCTGCCCTGGCCAGGTAGGCGGCGTGGGTAAGGCCGTTGTGGCCGCCTCCGATGATAATGGCGTCGTAGATCTCACTCATGATGCGGGCTTGCTTCACCGGGCATTTTTGGTAATTTTGTGGCTGAAGTCAACGACTGCAAGGAGGACCGAGGACCGACGACGGACGACCGGTCTTCCGTCCCCGGTCTACGGTCTTGTTGACCATGCCTATCGGGACGCCCTTTCATTCGCGCACTTCGGCTCTGTGCCAGAGTTACAACTGGCGCCATTGGTCCGGCTACCTCGCGGCAAGCTCCTACGATGTCCTTCACGACAATGAATACATCGATGTCTCGCCCCTTTACAAATATGATGTCAAGGGAAAAGACGCGCTTCGGCTTGTCAACCGGCTGAGCACTCGGGATGCCGCCAAGTGTGCCGTCCACCAGGCCATGTATACCTGCCTGTGCGACGATCAGGGGAAGGTCATTCAGGATGGCACCGTCTTTCGTTTCGCCGAAGAGACTTTTCGGTTTCATCTGGCTGATCCGAGCCTTCGCTGGCTCCGGCTGAACGCGGCCGGCCTTGAGGTCGAGCTCGAAGATGTCTCCGAGCGGATTGCCGCGCTTGCGCTTCAGGGGCCGACCTCGCGCGATATCTTAAAGCGGCTCGCGGATACCGACATCGACCGTATAAATTATTTTCGCTTCGCCTCAGCCACTCTCGGCGGAATTCCAGCGGTTGTCTCTCGGACCGGCTATACGGGCGATCTGGGCTACGAGATTTGGGTCTCGGCCGAGCACGCCGAGCCGCTGTGGGATCTGCTTATGGCGGCGGGTGGACCTTACGGCCTTGTTCCGGTGGGCATGCTCGCGTTAGATATGGCGCGGCTCGAGGCAGGATTTGTTCTGATCGAGGTGGATTACACCAGTTCCGAGAAAGCGCTCGTCGCGTTGCAGAAGTTTTCGCCCTTCGAGATCGGGCTCGGCTGGACCGTCAATCTGGAGAAGGAAAGCTTCGTCGGCCATGCAGCGCTTCGGGCGGAAAAGGAGCGAGGCTCCCTGCGACAGCTTGTGGGCCTGGAGATCGACTGGGAGGAGTTCGAACGGTTATTTGGTGAAGTGGGGCTCCCGGCTCAGGCCCCAACCAGCGCTTGGAGAAGCAGGGTGCCCGTGTTCAGGGACGGCAGGCAGATCGGCAGGGCTACGACGGGCTGCTGGTCTCCGACGCTGAAAAAATATATCGCCCTGGCCATTGTTCGCCATGACTGCGCCACGCTCGGGTTGCCGCTCCAGCTCGAAGTCGCCGTGGAAGACGAAAAAAAGAGGGTGGGAGCCAATGTGATGAGGCTCCCGTTCTTCGATCCGGAACGCAAGCGTGCCCGTTTCTACAAGCCCAGCACCGCCAGGACGACTCCCTGACAGACCTTCGCCATAAAATCGAGATCGAGGGTCGGAAGGGTGTCGGAGGCGGCGTGATAGTGGGGATTGCGAAAGAACGCGGTGTCCGTTACGAGAAGAGCGGGATAGCCAAGATCCCAGAACGGCGCGTGGTCGCTCAGGCGAACCTGAGGCAGCAGGAAGCCGTTTCCCAAGACGGTGAGCGTCTCCACGGGGAGCTGCGGCACGCGGCGCATGCGCCAGGCACACTGCCGCACGAGCGCGCTTGAGCGCCAGTTGCCGATAATCCCGATGAAATCTGCACGGTTGGGGTAGAACCAGCGAAGGCCGGGCGGGTATTTCTGGCTGTCCGGGCGCTTGTCGGTAAAGCCTACCATCTCCAGAGAGATCATGGCTTTGACTTTCGCCCTTTGCGCTTTGAGCTTTCGTGCGAAGTGGGTGCTTCCGATCATGTTGAACTCTTCCAGATTGAATGTGCAGAAAAGAACTTCAGCGCGCAGTCTGGACCGGGCGAGAACACGGGCCGCCTCGAGAAGAACCGCCACGCCGCTCGCATTGTCGTCGGCTCCCGGGCTTCCTTCTACCGAGTCGAGATGGGCTCCTATTATTATCAAACCCTCACCCTCTTTCCCTCTCCCAATGGGAGAGGGGTGCGGGTGAGGGGCTGTTCGTGCGATGACGTTGCGGTAGCTCGCTCCCCAATGGGAGAAAGCGTCGCTTTCAACGCGCAACCCGTAGCTCCTGAATTCGCGCTCCACGTGGGCTTCCACCGCGGCGAGATGGTTCCGCCCGCTGAGGGGACTTCTCTCACCAATGATCTGCTTGAGGTTACTTCTCAGAGCTGCGGGATCCACTCGGGGGGAGGTAGCGATCATCAGCGGGTCAGGCGCACCGGTATGCCTCGCTCGTTCAGGTAGCGCTTGCACTGGGCGATGGTAAACTCGCGATAGTGAAAGATCGAGGCGGCCAACGCGGCACTCGCCTTGCCGACGGTTAATCCTTCGTAGATATGCTCGAGTGTTCCGGCGCCGCCGGAGGCGATAACGGGAATGGAAATTCGCTGGGCGATCGCCCGAGTGAGTTCGAGATCATAGCCCTGCTTGGTGCCGTCTCGGTCCATACTCGTCAACAAGACCTCGCCCGCCCCGCATGCCGCCATCTGCTCCGCCCATTCGCCGGCATCGATTCCCGTGGGTTGCCGGCCGCCGTGGGTGTAGACCCGCCAGTGCTCGCCGGACCGCTTGGCGTCGATTGCGACGACGATACACTGGCTGCCGAACGTCGCGGCGGCCTCGCCGACGAACTCGGGACGCGCAACCGCCCCGGTGTTGATCGAGACCTTATCCGCACCGGCTTTAAGAAGCTTGCGGATGTCTTCGAGTTTGTTGATGCCCCCGCCCAAGGTTAGGGGCATAAAGACCTGTTCTGCTGTTCGGGCCACGACGTCGAGAATGATCTCGCGGTTTTCATGGGACGCAGTGATATCGAGAAAACATAACTCGTCGGCGCCCTCACGATCGTAGAGCTGGGCGACCTCCACCGGGTCCCCCGCATCGCGCAGGCCGACGAAGTTGACGCCCTTTACCACCCTGCCCGCTTTTACGTCAAGGCAGGGAATGATGCGTTTGGCTAACATAAAAACCACTAAAGTCTAACCGAGACGGGAAAGCGCCACAAGCAGATCCTGTTTCCTAGGTCTCTTTACGCATTGCGGCTCCTACGACTTTAGATTGACAGCCTCAGGTTTAGATGATAATAGCCCTTGGTATTATTCTGCGGGTATTTTGAACAGGGTAATGAGACGGAGGAGGTGCGGATATGGATGGCCGGCGTAACGTGATGCTATACGGCACGATGTCTCTGTTTCTGCTTTTTCTTGTAGGTTGCCCTCCGCCAGCGACGACAAAGCCGGGGGCTTCTTCGGCTCCGGCACGGCCGAGTCA
Source organism: Deltaproteobacteria bacterium (assembly GCA_016183075.1). Lineage (GTDB taxonomy): Bacteria > Desulfobacterota > Binatia > UBA9968 > UBA9968 > 2-12-FULL-57-22. Next base: position 10,444 of record JACPFH010000182.1, read on the forward strand.
GGCGGCGGCTGCGAAGGAGAAGCCAGCGCCGGCGGCTGGTAAGACAGCCTCGCCGCGCACCAGTTTGGAGGCGTTTCAGGCGGGCAAGGCACCGGCGCAGAGTGCGCTGAAGGAAGTCTATTTCGATTTTGACAAGTATGACATTCGACCGGATGCTCGGCCGGTCCTGCGGGCCGATGCGGATTGGTTGAAGAAGAATCCGGCGGCGAGGGTGGAGATAGAGGGGCATGCGGACGAGCGGGGGACCAACGCGTACAACTTGGCCTTAGGGGCCAAAAGAGCGCAGGCCGTCAAGGAATATCTGGTGACCTTGGGAGTAGAGACGCGAAGGTTCTCGACGATCAGTTATGGCGAAGAGGTGCCGGTTTGTCGGGAGAAGACCGAGGAGTGCTTGCAGAAAAACCGCCGCGCCCGCTTGGTCGTGATGTCCCCGAAGCCAGCCTCGTAAATCTTTCTCTTCGGGCAGCACATCAATCGTACCGGTCCGGTGTTTCTATCCCGGACCGGCATCTTGCTTCTTAGTCTCACTATTGAATCAAAGCGTTTGACATAGAAACGTGGGCAAGGTCGTCTCGATGCAGAGCGTTTGCCGATTGAGCCGGGTAGCCCGACTTGCGGGAGTTCCCGCGCTTTTCTATGGGTTTCTTTCGGGCTGCGCGCTTCCTGCGCCTCACCTTAAGGAGGAAATCCGCGAAGCCGGACGCTTCGAGTTTCGCGAGTCGGCAACTGGCAGGAAAGGGGTGGTCATTGCCGCGCCGCACGGGACAACAGAGCAGGACTCGGACCGCCTGGCCATCTCCGTCAGCGATCGGACGGGGGCGGGGCTCGTGGTTGCCTACGGGTTTAAGTCCAGGCGGCTTGGCGTGGCTCAGCCCGTGGCGAGATCTCGGCCCTATCCCGCGGCGGCCGATGGCGCCTTTCGGGCGGCGAGCGTCTTTACAGAATACACGAAGATTCTCCGAATGGCCGCGCGTGGCGAATTGCAGGTTTATATCGGCATCCATAAGACGGATGAGGTCGCGCTTGCAGACCGTGTCGAAGTTGCCACCAGCGGATTGACTTATGAACAGGCACGGGCGCTGAAGGAGTCCTATCTCAGGATTCAGGACCGGCTGACCCACGGAGACGAAGGCTCGAAGCTCGCCCTGATGATCGAACCGCTGGACAGGATCTCTTGGCGCGTTGGCGGAGTGAAGCACCATGGCGTTCTGTTATTTGCCCAGCGGGGTTTGGACGTGCGATTGCCTCCTGCCTTTGGTGCGGGGCCGTCCGGGGCGCTGCGCAGCGAAATCCTTTCGCGATGGATAGAAGAGGCGATCGGCATTTTGCGGGAAAACCCGCCCGGGCTGCCTCGAATGCGGGTCCGGGTCATGGATCTCGGAAGGTTTGAGGTCTCGGAGTCGCGCAATCGTATTACCGGGATTGTGGTCGGCGCGCCCCACGGTAGCTTCGACCGGAACACGGCCGAGATGGTCAAGCAGATCAGCTATCTGACCGGTATCGCTTCGGTGGTGGCGAAGGGGTTCACGCCGACGGAAGCCGGGGGATGGAGGATTAACGTTAACCGCCCAACGGAGAAAACCTTTCCGTCGGATGGGAGCGAGGTTCGCACCCCGCGAGCCCGGGAGGTTTACCGCGCGTTTCGATCATTGGTGCTCGAAGTCGCCGGGGCGGAGCTAAAGCTCTACGTCGATGTCCATCGATACAACACGGGAAACAGGATTCAAGTCGCCACCGTTGGCATCGGGCAAGACGAGGCGCGAATCCTGAAGGGGCTTTATTACGAGATTCGCGACCGCCATCTCCCGGGGCAGCCTGGCGTGCCCGTTGCTGAATTTGCCATCGAGCCCCTCGAAGAAATCGCGCTGCGCGCTTCGGGGGCCAAGTCGGAAGGGATTCTCTCCGTCGCCGAAAAAGGTCTCCACTTCGAGCTGCCGAGCCGGACAGTGTTTGCCACCGCCGAGTCGCGGGATCTCTACGCGCGAATCCTCGCGGATTTGATGGTGGAGAGCCTCGCGATTCTTGTTACCGGGCGGGAAGATACGGCGGAAGCACTGTCTTGGGTGGCGACCTCCGCCCTGCGTTCAGATTCTTTGCTTATGACTTTTGATAGGTAGATCGACCCTCCTCGGACCCTAGTTGGGAATCTTTTCCCCTTGACAAGGTTAAGCCGTTGAAGTATACGGCTTGAGTCGTACATCTGAGATATGTCCTGAGTCGTAGACAACCGACTCATGAAACCGGAGGTCAACATGAAAAGCCTACTCTCGTTCACTGTAATCGCTCTACTGTTCACGCTGGCAGCGCTTTCGTCCTGCGCGGAGCAGGCGGCACGTCCCGCAAAGCCGGCTCCGATGGTTGAGGCAAAAGTCTCGCCTCCTGCGAAGGCCCCGGAGGTAAAAGTGAAGCCTGTGAAAGCTTCAGGTGACCTGGGTCTCCTGGACCTGGAAAAAAACTACCTGATCCTGGTTACCAAAGAAGGGAAGCTCATCACGGCAGATTTTACGGGCAAGACCAAGGTGCAAAAACTACTACCTCAACCAGCCAAGATGGGCGATATCAACCTTGGCCAGTCGGCCGAAGTTACCTACGTAAGCAAGGGGAACAAGAATATCGCCCAGTCAGTGGAGTACACGGCAAAGGCAAAAAAGGGTGAATAGGGTAAAGAAAGAAATAGAGGAGACGAAAATGGCCAAACTTCTAAGTTGTGCAATCGTCCTTTTGGCGCTTGTTGCGGTTTCTCAGGCTCCAGCTCAAGAGAAAAAGGCTAAAGCTCTCAAGGTTACTGGGGACGTGGGTCTTTTGGACTTAGAGAAGAACTACATGATCGTGGTGACGAAAGAGGGGAAACTGGTTACGGTCGATTTTGATAAAAAGACCAAGGTTACCAAATACGTTCCCCAAGGAGCCAAGGTGAGCGATCTCGGCCTGGGGGACGCCGCGTCGATCACGTACAAAAAGGAAGGCGATAAAAACATCCTGGACGCCATTGAGGTTAAGGTTAAGGCGAAAAAAGGCGAATAGGGAATCGGTGGATTTCCCTTCCGGCCGCGACGGCGAAGGCCCGGCTCCGTGGTCTAAGCTCGCCAACCGTTAAGGCTGAGCGCCGAGGCTCTTTAGGGGCGCGCTAAAAGAAATACGGGTTCCGTGTCCGGAGGAGGAATCGATGTTCAAGGTTCCCCCGAGCTTTTTGATTCTCTCCTCCATGGTAATCAGGCCGTAGCCGTTGCGGCCGGGCATGGACCTAGAATCAAATCCCACCCCATCGTCCTGTAGACTCCCGCGAATTTCCCCGTTGACCTGGTGGAGCGAGAGGCAAGCGCGAGAGGCCCGGGAGTGGCGCGCGATGTTCATCAAACCTTCCCGCAAGACGTAAAAAGTCTCCTCTTCGACTTCGGGTGGGAGCGTTAGCTCCTCCGGCTCGCTCTCCATGACGACGCGCACGCCCAGCCCGTCGCGTAAGAACCTCATTTCTTCTCGAAGCTTCTCAGCGAGTGTCCCTGCTACCCAGGCCTCTGCCTTGTGGCCCGAGAGAAAGCGGCGGATCTCGTTCATGGAGAGCCTGGTGGTCTCTTCCATCCCCTGAAGCTCGCCCGCCAGTTCAGCGGGGGAGTTGATCAGATACCTCCGGCAAGTCTCCATGCGCAGCGTAAGACTCCCGAGAAACTGCAACAGGCGGTCGTGGAGCTCGCGGGCAATTCTGCGCCTCTCTTCTCGGGTCGCCGCCTCGCTTGCGGTTTTGTAAAGGGCCATGAGCTTTTCGTTCTGCTTCTTCTCGAACTCGCTGATGAAGCCGAAAATGTAGGCAAGCACGAGCATGTAGATGCTGCGGATGATGAAAGTATCGATTCCCAGGGGGTTTGCGTGAACAAAGGAGAAGCGGATAAAGCCGTACGAGGCGACTCCGATTAACGCCACGATTAGCCCCCCTTTGATGCCATACCGCGAGCCAGCCGTGATGACGGGAAAGAGGTAAAACGATCAAGGAGAGCCAGAAAAGATCGAGGCACGTCGTCAAGAGCCCGATCTTTTGGGAATCCAGCCTGTCTCCTCGGATGAGAATGACAATGAGCAGGCTGTAGATGAAGAAGGAGAACAGAGAAAGATGGGAGAGTAAGGGAAAACTCGCCAACCGTTGCGGGTTGAGCTGAATGACAAGGATGGCCGCAACCGAAAAGCCGAGCCTAAGCCAGGCAAGGACCCGTTCTTTTTGCAGGAGCCATTGCTCTTCTGGAGTCATGCTATGTCTCCGGGAGCCGCATTGGGCCGGTGATTATCGCGTTTTCTCGCTCCTGGCCGCCAGCGGGGCAACGGGCTCGGCCGGCCGTCCCATAATGAGGAGCGCGGCTTTGAAGCGGTTGTTGACTTTCAACTTGTCAAAGATGTTGGTCAGGTGCGTCTTGACGGTTTTCTCGCTGATGAAGATTCTTTTTCCAATTTCCTCATTGGTGAGCCCTTCGGCTACCAGCCGCAAGATCTCTAGCTCCCGCTTGGTGAGGTTTTTCACGGCTTCGTTGGCAGGCTCGCTCTCGTAGGATACGGCCTGCGCGCGCGCGATCTCCTCAAAAGACTCGGCCGATGGCAGCTCCTTGTCGATCCACAAACCGCCCCCCTGTACGGTCTTGATCGCTTGCACCAAAGTGAGGGAAGAAACGCCCTTGAGCACGTATCCTTTCGCGCCTCCCTTAGCAGCATTCAGAATGTTTTCGTCTTCGGAGAACGCTGTGAGGATCAACACCTTAGTGGCGGGGCTCTTGTCGCGCACCTCGAGGAGGGTCTGAATGACATCACCTTTCGGCATCTTGAGATCCAGGAGCAGGACATCGGGCTTGGCTCGCTCCACGACCTTGGCGACCTCATCTCCACGGGCGGCCTCGCCAACAACCAAAACATCCTTTTCTAAGGAAAGAATCCGCTTCAGCCCCTCCCGGAAAAGGGTGTGATCGTCCGATAAAACTACTTTGATTGGCACCATCTCCGCCCTCCGTGGCCGTAGCGTCAAGCTCGAAGTAAAATAGCCTAAATTTAGGACGAAAGCCAATCAGTTCTTACGACCCCGGTCTCCTATGCGTCTACGACGGGAGTCCTACTAATGGCCCTCACCCGGCTCCGAGTTCATAAAAAACCTACCTTTTTCGTATTGCGCCGGTTTTTCGCCAAGGGTATTTTGCGCCTGAAATTGTGACCAAAGGAGGAGCAACAATGAAGCGTAGGTGGGTCGTTATAGCGGTAGCCCTGGGTATTTCCGTGGGCTTGAGTTTTCCTTTGGCGGCTCAGGAGAAGGAAAAGAAGAAAGCTGAAAAGGCGAAGGGGGATGTCGGGCTGCTGGATTTGGAAAAGAACTACATGATTCTCGTCACTAAGGAAGGTAAACTCATCACCCTGGACTTCAATACAAAGTCCAAAGTGACCATGCTGGAGCCTACAGAAGCGAAAATGGCTGACATAGGCTTGGGATCATCTGCCGAGGTGGAGTACCAGACCAAGGACGACAAGAAAATCATCACGAAGATGGAGTTTAGAAAAGCCAAGGGCGGCGAATAATCCCGCTACCGTCATTTTTCGAACATCAGGGCGTGCCCGCAATTTCAGGGGCGCGCCCTGATGCTGTTTATGGATATCTGTTTGTCCCCCGCTAATCTGCAAACCTTGCCTCGTTAGCAGTTTTTCATCTATAGTGCTCGTTCGTCAGCCACGGGATAACCAGGAGGGCTTATGGGCGACGCTGAGTTTAGCTTCCAGCAGGGACCGAAGGCGTTTGTGCAGGTGTGGCGCAAGGTGATGTTGGACTCGCGCGGCTTCTATCGTGACACGCCGCTCTCCGGGGGCTTTGAAAACCCTTTGATTTTTTTGGCCCTCTGCGTGCTCGTCTACTTTGTCCTGAAGGTCATCGTGAGTGGTTTCGCAGACGCCGTCAATGCATTGTTTCTGATTGCTCTGACCTACGTTTTCGGGCCGGGCATTTTGATGCTTGCCTGCCAGTTTCTCTTTCAGGGCGAGGGAGATTATGAAGGGACGTTTCGGGTCTGTGCCTATGCCGGGGCTTGCCATGTTCTCGCCTGGATCCCGGTCTTGGGCCTCTTCGCCTATTTGTACGGTTTTTACTTGATTTTTCTCGGCACGGAAAAAGTGCACAAGCTCGATACCACCAAGGCGGCGATCGCCACTCTTGTCGCCATCCTGGTAACTGCCGCGATATTGTTCTTCGTGCTTGGGGAGGAGCGGATTCGCCGCCCGTTATTGTAAGGAGAAGGCATTAGGCAAAAGGTAATAGGAGGGGGGTCTTTACCGGTGCCTAATACCTGCTGCCTCGGTTGGGCTGGTGAAATGGGGCGGGGTTAAAAGTTCTCTTCCTCGATGTCCGTGATGGCAAGCTTTCGGTAACTGCGTTCGTCCTCGAATTTTTTCTGCAGCTTGTTTTCCTTTTCCATTTCCTCCTGGCATTTCACACACAGGCGCGTAAACGGTAGGATCTTCAATCGTCCCAACTGGATCTCGCCCTCGCAGTTCTCACAGCCGCACTCGCAGATGCCGTAGGTCTTGTCCTTGATGCGTTGCAGGGCTTCTTCGATAGCCAGGAGCTTCTCGCGCTCCCGGTCGTTCAGGATGAAGTTGATCTCCCGGTCCCGCTCGTCGCTCGCCAGATCATAGGTGTCCCGCCCCTCGTCCTTGCTCCCTTCGGTCTCCTCCTTGACCCGCCCTTGGATCTCGCGGAGCAGCTGCTTTTTCGTTTCCAGCAGCGTTTCCTCTGCCTTCTTCAGGAATTCTTTTCTCACCTTAGCATCCTTGGCAGATGTAAACTTAGGCAATTAGTATGTCACCAATCAAATCGTAGTCAAGCCCCTGGGTGATTTTTACCCGCGCTATGGTGCCCGCACGAATTCTCGCTCCGTCAGGGACCTTCATATAAACTGCTCCGTCCACTTCCGGGGCGTGAGCTTGAGTACGCCCGAAGAACCTTGCGCTCTCAGGGTCGAACCCTTCAATGATAACCCGCTGCACACTGCCGATCAAGGCCTCGTTTTTGCTTCGGGAAATCTCCGTTTGGACTTCCATGAGTTCCTGCCAGCGTCGCTCTTTTTCTTCTTCTGAAACCTGATCCGCCATCAGGGCGGCAGCAGTGCCTTCCTCCATCGAGTACTTAAAGACTCCCAGACGATCGAACTGGCCTTCCTGGACAAACTCGAGAAGTTCCTGGAAGTCGGCTTCGCTCTCTCCGGGAAAACCCACGATGAGAGAGGTACGGACCGTGACCTCCGGAATCCCCTCACGGAGCTCGCTGAGCGCTTCCCGTATCGCGCTGCCGCTTTTGCCGCGACGCATCCGCTGAAGGATTCGGCGATTGATGTGTTGAAAGGGGATGTCCAAATACTTACAGATCTTCTCGTTCTCCCGGATCAGGCGAAGCAGCGGCTCATCCAGATAATTGGGATACGCATAGAGAAGACGGATCCACTCGATTCTGGGGATCGACACCAGTTCCCGCAGCAAGCCATAGAGCGTCGTCCCGTCACGCCGCTCGCGCCCGTAAGCGGTCAGGTCCTGAGCGATGAGATTGATTTCCTTCACGCCGTCCTCGGCGAGGGCCGTTATCTCCTGAACCACGGATCCGATCGAGCGACTTCGATGGGGCCCGCGCAAGCGGGGAATGATGCAAAAAGCGCACTTGTGGTCGCAACCCTCCGACACTTTCACGTACGCCCAAAACCCGGGCGTCGAGCGCCGTCGCGGCGTGGTGTGATCGTATAGGTAGCGTGGAATACCGATATAGAGCCGATGGTTGTTCTTCTCGTGCTCGCGCAGGATTTCGACGATCCGCGGCACCTCCCCCGTTCCGACGAAAAGGTCCACTTCGGGAAGCTCCCGCGCCAGCTCCTCGGAGTACCTTTGAGGGAGGCAGCCGGCAACCACGAGGGTCTTGAGCTTTCCTTTTTCTTTGAGCCGCGCGGCCTCCAGGATGGTATCGAGCGATTCCTCTTTGGCGGCGTCGATGAAGCCGCATGTGTTGACAAGGAGAATTTCGGCGTCGGCCGGCTTCGCGACCACCTCGTAGTTTCCCCGCTCAAGCAGGCCGGCCATGACCTCGGAGTCGATCAGGTTGCGCGCGCAACCCAGACTGACGATGCTAACCTTTTCTGCCATAGCCGCTAAGAGCCGAGTTCCATGACATCCACGCCTTCGGGAACCTGCAGGCGAAAAAGAGAGTCTTTCAACCCCACGCCTTTCTTCATGTTGACGAAGCGAACGGCTGTAAGGTTGCCGGCGGCGTCTCGAATGCGGGCCCAACGCACGTCGAACGATTGCCGGTCCACCCCGAGATCGACCTCACCGACTCCTGCGAGTTTGCCTCTCGGCGCGAGCTGCAGCACATAGTGTCCTTCTTCTTGGCCTTTTAGGACCGCCGTGAAATCCCTTTTCAGATTTCCCAAACCCAGCAGGAAGGATAGTGGGATGTCGGAGCGAAACGCGTTGCTGAGCGGGCTCTTGAGAATTTGGGACTGCTCAGGTTGGTAGAGGTACAGGCTTTTTCCGTCCGCCAAAACCCACTGCCCCTTCGGCTCTTCATAGCGCCATAGCATCTTTCCGGGCCTCTTGAAATAGACCTTGCCGCGGGCCTTGAGCCTTCGGTTGAGAGTCTTGATTTCCGTTTCCTGCCGAAAATCCGCGGAAAAATCGACGATGGCATCGTAACTCTTCTGAAGCTGCTCGACGATGGATGCTTCGCGGCTCTTGTCGTCCTTGTCCTGGGATGCACCGGAAAGCTTCCCCGGCAGAATCAGGAGGCCGATAAGCGCAGCGAAGACGAGCCCCTCCAGCTTCCTAGCCTTCCAACTTCCGTGCATAGACCTCCCTTGGTTTGGCCCCGTCTGATGGGCCAACCACCCCATCCCTCTCCATTTGTTCAATCATCCGCGCCGCTCTATTATAGCCCACCCTAAGCCTTCGTTGAATCATGGAAATTGATGCCTGCTGCTCCTCAGCTACTATCGCCACCGCCTGGTCATACATTTCGTCGTAATCATCATCTCCATTGGCAGCTTCGATCTCCTTTTTCGCTTCAAAGACCTCAGGCCGGTATCGAGGTTTTGCTTGCTGCCTGATGAACTCGGCAACCTCACGGACCTCCTGATCCGACACATAGGCGCCGTGAACCCGAGTGATACGAGCGGTCCCGGGAGGCAAAAAGAGCATGTCTCCGTTCCCGAGAAGCCGCTCGGCGCCGATGGAGTCCAGAATCGTACGGGAATCGACCCGTGAGGTGACCTGGAATGAGATCCGGGCCGGAAAATTTGCCTTAATGAGCCCTGTGATCACGTCCACTGAGGGGCGCTGGGTCGCCAGGATCATGTGAATTCCCGCCGCCCTGGCTTTCTGTGCCAGGCGGGTGATGTACTCCTCGATATCCCTTCCTACGGACATCATCATATCAGCTAACTCATCCACGACGATCACGATGCGGGGGAGGTGTTCATGCACCGGGGGACTCTGTTCTTCGGCATGCCCTGTCATCTTATCGCTTTCTCCGGTCTCCTCTGGATCTTTGAGGTCAATGACGCCGCCTTTATCAGGCATCTTTCTTTCCAAGATGCGGCGATTATAATGGTCGATATTTCTGGCCCCTTTGTCCCGCATCAAACGATAGCGCCGGTCCATTTCGTCCATGGCCCAAAACAGCGCCGCGGCCGCCTTCTTGGGGTCGGTGACCACGGGAACCAAGAGATGGGGGATCTCCTCGTAAACCGTCAGCTCAAGCATCTTTGGGTCGATCATGATGAACTGTACATCCTTTGGCGTCGCCTTATAAAGCATGCTCAAAATCATGGCATTGATGGAGACGGACTTTCCCGTCCCAGTGGCGCCGGCCACAAGCAGGTGGGGCATCCGGGCCAGATCCGCCAGGTAGGGAAGCCCTGATATAGTCTTTCCTAGGGCCAGGGTGAGCTTCGACTCGGCATTTTGGAAATCCTCGCTCCCGATGACCTGCTGTAGGAAAACTTTCTCCCGCCTGGGATTGGGTATTTCGATGCCCACAACAGACTCTCCGGGGATCGGAGCCAAGATCCTCACATTTAGCGCGCGCAACGCCATTGCCAAATCATCGGCAAGAGTGATGATCCGCCTTACTTTAACCCCCGCCGCAGGCTCGAATTTAAACATCGTGATAACAGGTCCAGGGTGTACGCTTTTCACCTGTCCGTCGACGCCCAAATCCGCCAGTTTCTTTTGCAGGGTCACGCCAATCGCGTTGAGAGTTTCTTTATCGATCTCCACATGCTGACTATCCGGAGGATCTAACAAAGATGGAGAGGGAAGCTTGTACCCTTGGCCAAACTCGGGAAGAGGCAATTCCGGTTGCACCGGCGGCGATTTCTTTCTTGGCCTCCTCGGCGCTTCCTCTTTGACCTCCTCCGAAAGGACGATCGGCGGCGGAACGTAATCGCGCCGTTCCGTGCGCGTATTCTCCGCCCTTCTTCGCTCCCCCCGTAACCGCCACGATTTTCGGATGCCGTCCAGTTCGGCGGCGAAAAGTTTCCGGCTCTTCTCCAATCCCCTCTTGCCGTGGTTGAGCGCGGCCACCACAGAGCCTTGCGTCAGGAACATCAGTGAGAGCACGAAAGTGCAAAGAACGATGACATATCCCCCCACGGGACTAAAAAACGAGACCAGAAACTCCTTCGACAGATCACCAAGGATCCCGCCGGCTTCGCGGCTAAGGTCGGCCGGCCGTGCCAAGCTCAGAAGGATCGCCACGCTCCAGAGAGAAAGCGCCGAGCCGCCCACTTTCGTCGGACTAAAAGCTCGCAGCGAGTTACGGAACAGATTGAAGGAGACCAGGAACAGAAACAGACAAAACAGATAAGCCGAGAGGCCAAAACCCTGCAGAAGCAGATCCGCCACGTAGGCCCCAGCCACGCCGCCCCAGTTGTGCGTCCCGAGGTTTCCCGACGGGGTATTGACAGACCGATCCGCCGGGTCGTAGGAGAAGAGGCTAAGCCCGACCAGGAGCGCAAAGGCGAAAACAATAATGCCCCAGATCTCCCGATTCAGTTTCGAAGCGCGCTCCATAAATCAATAATCCGTGCTCACGTTTCCACGATCAGGGGAACAACGACGGGTCGCCGCTCCAGGGTTTTGCTGAAATAGCGCCGGAGCGCCTTGCGCACCTCTTCTTGAAGCTCTACCGGATCGGTGCGGGTTTCGCGATTCATGTGCTTGAGCACGTCGAGCACTACCTGCTTCGCCCGCAGCAAAACCTCCTCGCCTTCTTCGGCGCGCATGAAACCGCGCGAAACCAGATCGGGACCCGCCACGAGATCTCCGGTCTGCTGGTGAATCGCCATTACCGCCAACACCATCCCGTCCTCCGATAGGTGACGCCGGTCGCGGATTACAACCTCTTCGACGTCTCCTATCCCTTTACCGTCCACCAGAACTCTCCCCGCTGAAACCGGCGCGACTTTTTTAGCCGCTGTGGAGCTGAGCTCGAGGACGTCGCCGTCTTCCAACAGAAAACAGTTCTCCGGCCGTAGCCCGACTTTCTGCGCCAGTTGCAGATGGCGCACGAGGTGGCGGTATTCTCCGTGGATGGGGACGAAGTAGCGCGGCCGGGTTAACTGGAGCATCGTCTTCAGCTCTTCCTGGCTGGCATGGCCCGACACATGGATCTCCGAGACTCTTTCGTAATGGACCTCCGCCCCGCGGCGGTAGAGGTGATTGATGAGGTTGGTAATGGCCTTTTCGTTGCCGGGGATGAACTTGGAGGACAGCACCACGGTATCGCCGGGCTCGATCTTGATCGACTTGTGGTAATCGAGAGCGATGCGGTGCAAAACCGAAAGCGGCTCTCCTTGACTTCCCGTCGTGAGAAACGTGAGCCGGCGGCGCGGGAGGTCCTGCCAGCGGTCGCTCTCGGTCATGACCCCGTGTGGCAGGCGAAGGTAGCCGAGATCGGCGGCGATTTGGGCGTTATGGATCATGCTGCGACCGCAGAAGACGACCCGCCGGTCGAGGTTTTCCGAAAGCTCGGTGACCTGCTGGATGCGCGGAATATTGGAGGAAAAGGTCGCGACGAAAACCCGCCCCTGGCTTGCCTGAAAGATTTCCTCCAGATAGCGCCCGACCACGCGCTCCGACGGTGTGTAGCCTTCGCGCTCCACATTGGTGGAATCCGACATCAGAACCAGCACGCCTTTTTCTCCGTAAGCCGCAAACCGTTGAAAGTCGAAGAACTCCCCGTTCATCGGGGTGTGGTCGATCTTGAAATCTCCGGTATGGATCACCGTTCCCGCCGGAGTCTCGACAGCGAGCGCGAGGCAGTCCATGAGGCTGTGGGTTACCCGGATCCCATCGATCGAGAAGGGCCCGAGGTCCCATGGCTGGCCGGCTGCGATCTCCCGGAGATCCGCTGTTTGCTCCAGACCGTGCTCGCGCAGCTTGTTGCGTAAAAGCCCGAGCGTCAAACGCGTGCCAAAAACGGGAACCGAAAGCTGCTTTAGGACGTAAGGCAGAGCTCCGATGTGGTCTTCGTGGGCATGAGTGAGAACGATGCCATGAAGTTTTTGGTTTTCTTCGAGCAAGTAACTTACGTCGGGAATGACCAGGTCGATCCCCAGAAGATCGGCGCCAGGAAACATGAGACCGCAATCGATGGCGATTGCGGCGTCCCCGTGCTGAAGGCACATCATGTTCAAGCCGAACTCGCCCAAGCCGCCCAGCGGAATTGCTCTTATCGGGTCCATAGAAGCACCCTCACCTCTGACGTAGCGTTTCCTCGGTTGCCGCCGTCGGCTCGCACTTTGAGGAGTCCGGCGTAGTCGCTCCGTTTTGTCGGGAGTGAGACTCCATGATCCCGCGGACCTGGTTGACAAGGCTCCGCAGCGTTCCCGAACGACGTTGGTCCACCACAATGGGTTCGCCCACGATGACCCGGATCTCTCCCCCGCGCAGGCGCCAATCGCCCCTGGGCAGAACCGAGCGGCTGCCCTTGATCGTCACGGGTACGATAGGCGCGCCGGTTTTGACCGCCAAAACGAAGCCGCCTCTTTTGAACGGCAGGAGTTGGTCGCTCGTGCTTCGAGTGCCCTCGGGGAAGAAGGCCACGGAGATCCCTTTTTTGATCATCTCGCGAGCCCGTCTTAGACTGGCCATCGCCTTGCTCCGGTCGGATCGATCTACGATGATGTGCCGTGATGCCAGGAGGGCCAAACCGAAAAGAGGGACTCGCAGGACCTCTTTCTTGGCCATCCAGCGGAGCTGGAATCCAGGAAGGCTTTGAACCAGCACGGGGACGTCGATATTGCTTCGGTGGTTTGCCATGAACACGTAAGGACGCTCGGGGTCAAGGAGTTCCAGCCCCTGGGTCCGCAGCCGGATACCTCCGATCTTCAGGATCGACCAAGTCCAGAAACGCGTGAACCGATAGGCAAACTTTCCATCGCGGTCGAAGGGCGCGAGGGATAGCACCAGAATTACAGTCGGTAGAGTGATCAGGACGATGAGGAGAGCCTTGAGGCCGAATAGCATTAAAATAAAACCGGTTTCTAAGAGCGCTAATCGTTTAGAAACGCTAACAAATTTAAAGTATATTAATCCACATGACCAAGAAAAGCAATCCAATCATTGTCATTGGCTCATTCAGCAGCGACACGTAATTATTTGTGTTGACTAGCGCAGGCGACGGCGATAAGGTTACACACGCGAGTTTTTTTCATTCGTCATCGTTGCGTGAGCGAGGTGCCCGCCCATGTCCGTCAATAAAGTCATCCTGATCGGTAATCTTGGCAAGGACCCGGAGGTACGCTTCACGGCCAATGGCCGTGCGGTAGGACGCTTCCCGATTGCCACCAGCGAAGTATGGACCGATGCCAACGGTACCCGCCAGGAGCGAACCGAGTGGCACAACATCGTCGTGTGGGGCAAGCAAGCGGAGAGCTGCGGGCAATATCTGGCCAAAGGCAGGCAGGTCTTCGTCGAAGGCAGCATTCGCACGCGCTCCTACGATGACAAGACCGGCAACAAGCGCTATGTGACCGAGATCGTCGCGCAGAGGATTAGATTTCTGGGTGGCGGTGGCGGCGCGCGTGCGGCAGCGGAGTCTCCGGCTGAGCCGTACGGTGACGCCGCGGCCGCGGGTGAGCCCCCGCCGGTCGATGACGACGTTCCGTTTTGACCCTTAAGTTGCGCCTTCATATTGGCCTGGGATCGGACCGGCCTTTATCGCTCGTCCGTTGGAAATCTTCGGCGCGACGCCGAGGGGTAATGGCGATCATCTGCTCGCGCATATGGAGGGTCACCTCGGCCCCCTCCACGTTCACTCCCATTTCTTCGATGAGGAGGTGGGCCACGCGAACACGATCGACTTGATCTAAGGGATAGAGCTTCCGCCTGCGGCGGATGATCGGGTAGATAACGTTCTCCTGTTCCAAGCGCAGGATGAACTCCTCGTCGACACCGCAGATTTCAATGACCTCTGCAATTCGAAGATACTTTCGTGCCATCGCTCGGCTCTCCTGAGAGGAAAGAGCGGCTGTGCATGGCCGTGCGGGCCGCGCGATAATTCTTTTCAAAACCGTCCAATATTAGACAGAGACCCCCTCCCGAGTTGGATACGAGCATTGCCCTGGCGACCGGCAGTGTTCGCGCCATTCTCGAGTGGCTTGAAGAACACAAATAATGAACCCCCTCAAGACATGAGCGCCGGCTCATGTCAATTGTTTGAGGCGCGATCATGTTGTATCACCATTCTCAATGGAAAAGTTTTTCGCCACTTGCCCGCGCGGCCTGGAACAGATCCTGGCAGAGGAGCTGCAACAACTGAAAGCGGAATACGTTCATCCCGTAGGGGGCGGAGTCGGGTTCGGCGGCGATTTTTCCCTCTGTTACCGGGCCAATCTCGAAAGCCGCATCGCAAGCCGCGTTCTGTGGCAGGTGGCGACGGACCGCTACCGCGACGAGGGCGATATTTACCGCGTCGCTTACGCGCTGCCGTGGAACGACTGGTTTGAGCCGGAGCTCACCATACGGGTCGACGTCACGGCCATCAGATGCCC
>JACPFH010000204.1 GCA_016183075.1 Deltaproteobacteria bacterium
GTGCTTGTCCGCGACCGAGGGAAGCGCGAGCGAGGCTGCGGACGTCCGATTACAAACGGTACGACTCATGGCACGAACCCATCGGCCGCAGGCGAGAGCGCGCTCCCCGAGGGAGCACGTGGCGAATTATTTACAATTTGACAACGGCCCCGGAATGGATATTCTAGGCGCGGGCTAATTGTGGAGGTGAACTGATGAAGGCAGAAAACAATCCCGACATCAGGGATGCCGATAAAGTCATCTCCAGAGCGGTCTTCCTGGACCCGCCCACGGAAGACGAGTTCAAAAAACTGAGGGCGGAGTTCCGCAAGATCTTCTTTGGAAAATAAATAAGGAGGAATTATCGATTTTAGGGCCGAGATGACGCCGGAGGTAAAGAAACTAACGGTAGAGAAGATGTTCGACAATTCGCTCTTGCAGGAGCTGCTGAGGGAGATTCCTCAAACGAAGTAAAGCGCTCGTCGCCGGCTCAAATCAAAAGAACCAAGGAGAGGTCTCTATGCGCAATCTTAATTCTGTTCGATGTCTATTTCGCATCGGGGCATTAGCGGGGAATTTGGTTTGTTTTCTCATCGCGAGCGGGTCGCCGGCGCAGGCGGCGAGTCCGAGACTTGCCGAAGTCGCTAAGAAGGCGTCTCAAGAAGCGGAGATCATCTACCAGGGGCCTGATCCAGCCACAGGGCTGCCTACTTCAGAGATGCTGCGGGATATGGAAATTATTACGGAGAAGCATTTTGGAGTCCGAGTCAGGATCAAGATTGACAACGCGTTAAGCTTCCCCGCTTCGACGGCCAAGGTATTGGCCGAGATCAAAGCCGGCGCTCCTCCCGCGTTTGATCTCATGTACCAGACCGAGCTTTCCGGCGCGCCGCTCTATAAGGAAAAAATCGTTCATGAAGTTCCATGGCTGGAGCTTTTCTCGCACATCACCGCGAAGGATCTTGAGTGGAGCAGGCTGGCCGTGATTAACACAAACTATGCTCTCCTCCCCATATACAACAGCCGAATGGTCAAGCCCCAGGACGTTCCCAAGACCTGGCAAGACCTTCTCGACCCCAAGTGGAAAGGGAAGCTCGGTATGCCGATTTATCCCGACCCATGGATCATCCTATCCCAACCGAATGCGTGGGGCGAGCAAAGAACGATCGAGTACTTAAGCAACATCATGCGTTTGAATCCGAAGCTGGGTCGCTATCCGGAGGTGACTGAGCGTGTCCTTTCCGGAGAGACGCCTGTGGCCTGGCTGAGCCAGAGAGAACGCACACTTTTTCACAAGGAGCGGCAGGGCGTGCCTCTGGAGGTCGCTGACAGGGTCGAGCCGGCTTTGCTCCAGACGAATGTGCTTTTCGTGCCCAAAGGCGCCCGTCATGCCAACGCCGCGGCACTGGTTGCCGCGGCCATGTTGACCAAGGAAGGCCAGGAAATTGAGCTAAAGTACCAGAACCTAAGCTCGATGTTCAGGCCCGATACGCCGGCTGCGCAGTTCGCCTCGAAGCGTAAGCTGATCAGGGTTGACGTTGACTTCGTCCTAAAAAGGGGGCCCGAGCTTTCCAAGAAGATCACAGCCATTCTGATTAAGAAGTAGGTGGACCGTGGGAAAGGGAGACCTGTCATATGGCCAAGAGATCTGAAGGAGCCGGAGCGCGCCGGTTCGAAGAGGTCCGTGAGAATATGCTTGTGCGGGCTCGCGCGCATCGCAATCCTTTTTATTGCACTCGCTATGACGAAGTGGAACCGTTATTGCGTCGCCTGGATTCCGTGGAACCGGAAGCCTGGGCGAAAGCCTTTAGCGCGATCGCCGAGCCTTACGAGGAGAAGGCCGCCCGAGCCGAGGCGGCCGGTGATACCGAAGCCGCCAAAGAAAACTACATGCTCGCGTACAACTACCATCATGTGGGCTGGTACCCGGCCCCCGGATCACCTGGAAAGGCTCGTGCCTACCAACGCTCGTTGGAAAATTATCTCAAGGCCGCCCGGTATGCGGATCCACCTCTTGTGGTGATCTGGGGTGGTATCGATGCTTATAAAGAAGAGCGCCAGGTGGACCTGTACCTGGCCGGCGGTATGGCTACCCTGGCCGTCGATATTCCGGGAACGGGAGAGGCGCCCTTGGCGGGCTCCATGGACGCAGAGCGCATGTGGGACGAAATCTTCGACTGGGTGGCAGGCCGGCCCGACCTTGATGGTCAGCGCATGGCCGTTGTCGGGGCCAGCACAGGAGGCTACTGGGCGGCCAAGGTTGCCCATACACATCGAGACAGAATTCGCGCGGCCGTAAACCATGGCGGCATGGCCCACTATGCATTCGCCGCAGACTGGATCGCTAAAGCGCAGTTCGGTGAGTACCCTTTTGAGTTGGCCGAGAGCCTGGCCATGGCTTTCGGTCTCTCTACCTATGAGGAGTGGGTAGAGCAGAGCCCGAAGTTATCGCTGCTCGATCAGGGTATTCTCGACGAGCCCTGCGCGCCGTTACTGTTGGTGAACGGTGTGAAGGACAGCGTATTCCCGATAACGGATATGTATCTCCTTCTCGAGCACGGCAGCCCGAAGTCCGCCCGCTTTTTCCCCGTGGGGCATATGGGGCGAACACCGGAGACCGAGCCGATGATAGCCCGCTGGGTACAACGAGAATTGACCGGGCTCCGGCCGTAACGCTAAGCCCGAACGCCG
>JACPFH010000205.1 GCA_016183075.1 Deltaproteobacteria bacterium
CCTCATAGGTGGGCAGCAGTTTTCGTCTCTTGCCCAACACCTCGCCCTGATCGTTCAAATAGAGAAGCGTGTTGTAAAGAGTGGCGCCCGCTTCCCTGGATCGCTCATTGACGCCCATGACTACATGGCAGCCGGCTTCTCTGGCTGCTTCTCCCATGGCCCGAGTGTCAGAGCCGGGGATCTCCACGGATTCCTCGTAGAGCCTGACCCACGCCGCCTGACTTAGCTCGCGCTCCCCGGCAGGTAGCGCCCTCGGCCAGTGTGGAAACGTGGGAATCCAGGCTTCGGGAAAGGCAACAAGCTTGGCTCCGTTTTTGCCAGCCTCGCGGATCAAGCGACACGCCTTCTCCACGGTGGCCCGGCGGTTGAGAAAGATCGGCGCCGCCTGAACGACCGCCGCCAAATACTTTTCAAACTGTGTACCCATGACGTGCTCGCCTCCTGATATAACGGTTCAAGTTTTCCTCGATCGTATAGCTCCGGCCGGCTTCCGCCCTGTGCGCCGTCGGAGAGAGCGCAGGGGTGCCGACTCTATATTTTGTCGCAGAGAGTATCCAATAATGAGCTGTTATGTCAACGTGAGCTCGAGTTGCGTTGGCCTCGGGGATCTTATCCCCTATTGCAACCTGTATTCGCGCGAGGTTTGTAGGAAATCGCCTTCAGGTTGGAGGGATTCCAAGACATCGGGTCTTGTCTCTCTTTGTTTCTATGAGGATGTTGCCTCTTATAAAAGCGTCACAAAAATAGTCACATGCAGGAACTCCGTTAAAACGGCGCTGCTCCGGTTGATTGGCACGTTGCTTGCTCATCTTTTTATTTGATTTTGGACCCGTAGGATCCAGATCGAGATGGCGAGAGCAAAGGAGGGTGTCATGGAACAACGTTCCTACAAGGCGATAAGTTTCCATCTATCGGGATTGAATGGAATTTCCGACCGGACTCTGGAGATGCACCTGGGACTGTACGAGGGATACGTTACAAACACCAACCTTCTGAGCGAACAACTGATGGAAATGACCCACAACAAAAAGGCTTCGGGCACAAATCCTGCCTACTCCGAGCTGAAACGCCATCTGGGCTTCGAATACGGGGGAATGGTGCTGCACGAGTACTATTTCGGAAACCTGGCCCCCAAAGGTAGAGGCAGCCCCTCCGCCGAATTCAAGCGGGCGCTGCAGGAAAGCTTTGGAACCTTTGATGTCTGGAAGACCGACTTTGTGGCCGTGGGCAGCATGCGAGGGGTGGGCTGGTCGGTTCTCTATCACGACCCGGTTGCGGGCCAGCTTTCGAACCACTGGATCGAACTGCACCAGCAGGGAGTCCCGTCGGGGTTTAAGCCCGTCCTCGTTATGGATGTCTGGGAGCACGCCTATCTGCTCGACTACAAACCATCCGAACGGGGAAAATATATTGAGGCATTCTTTTCCAACATCGATTGGGACGTCGTCAGTCAATGCTTTAGCAGCAACGCCGCCGTACGGCCGGCTGCTTAGGCAATCGAGCAGGAGAATCGCAGGTGGCGGACCAAGGTCAAAACATTCCGGTGCGGATCTATCAAACCGACGAACATATTATGGTGGCCGCACCCATGCCGGGGTTGGAGCCGGAAGACATTTCGGTGACTATCACCGGGAGTCACCTCGAAATCCGAGGCGACGAGCGAGGTCCACGCCAGCATGAGTGCGATTTGGTCGAGGAGGAGTGGAGGATTGGTCCGTATTACCGCAAACTTTCCCTGCCCCAGCGCGTGAACGGTCCTCTCACCAATGCCACCTATGGCAACGGTGTCTTGGTCCTTTCGATGCCCAAGATGGGGGAAGGAGAGCCAGGCGTTCAGGTAGACTTCCCACTCCAGTCTATCGGCGCGACGCGTGGCGAGCGCGTCGGTCATACGGGCAGGGAAATTCACCCCACCACCACCCAGCAGCACGCGAAAAAACATAGATGATCGTGTCGCGTGCCCCGCGACTTCGGTCGATCGGTGTCTGCGGCACGGGTCCGATCGGCCGGGAACTTTGCGGACCGCGACAGGCTCGTCACGGGGCTCCTCCGAGCAGGTGAGACTTCTCTGTGCCGTGTCCCGGGGGTTTACCTTTAGCAAGTCTTTCCGGTAAATAACTTGGGGGATTCATGGCACGATCATGGGTACATTTCCACAGTCGCTCCCGCTAGCGCTCTTCTGGTTCATATATATGGGGGCGCTGGGGATCTTTTTCCCTTATTACAGCCTGTATCTGCGCGAGAACGCCGGGCTCAGCGGAACTCAAGTGGGGCTGGTGCTTGCCATGGTGCCGCTGGTCGGGATGTTCGCTCAGCCCTTTTGGGGTCAGGTGGCGGACCGGACCGGAGCGCGCGGCCGGGTTCTCGCCGCGCTCGCGGTCGGCGCTTCGCTCGGCTATCTCGCGCTGGCATCCGCGAGCGGTTTTCCGGCCATCGTGGCGACCACAGTGGCGCTCGCCTCCTTTTCCACTGCGATCATCCCGATGGCCGTGTCAGTAACCCTCGGTATGGTCCACGGCTCCGGGCCGTACGCATTTGGTCTTTTTCGGGTTTGGGGAACGCTGGGTTACCTTCTACTCGTCATCGCCTTTCCGTGGTTTCTCCGCCACTACCAGGAACTTCGAGGATCCCACGGGACATCCGGCCAAACGTCCGAGGCGGGGCTTGAAGTCATGTTTCTTGTGACCGCGGCACTTGTGTTGGCTTCCGCCCTGGTGGGTCTGTTTCTCCCGCGTAAAGGGACGGTGGCGCTGCGCGCGGAGAAGGGCGACTGGCGGGAGCTTTTCAAGAACCGCGCTGTCATTCGTTTTCTTTTCTTTGTGCTCGTTGTGTACGTGCTCCAAGCCGGTCCGATGTGGTTGTTCCCGCTATATGTGCGCGCCCGCGGCGGCGGTCTGGATACGATACGTCAGATGTGGATCCTCATGCTCGTGATCGAGATTCCGCTCGTGATGTCTTCTGGGGCGGGGTTAAAGCGCCTCGGCTCAAGAGGGCTTCTGGCTTTAGGCCTGCTTGCCGGCGCGATCCGGTGGACGGTAAGCGGTCTGAGCCATGACTTGCAGGTGATTTATCCCGTGCAGATACTGCACGGCGTCATGGTGACCGGCTTGATCCTCGGCGGGCCGCTCTACTTGGACGCCGTCGTCCCCGGCCGGCTTCGGTCGACGGCCCAAGCGCTTCTGTCCGTGATCGGAGTCGGCATTGGGGGAATTGCTTCCAACGCGGGAGCAGGCTGGCTCCTTCAGCACGTGGGGGCCGACGCGCCTTACATTGCGAGCGGCATCGGCTCCTTGATTCTCGGCTGTCTGGTCTGGTGGATCTTGCCCTCCCCTGAGAGCCCGGAGCCCCAAGTCAGCGCGATGGCTGACCGATCTCGGGGCCAAGCCTCTCCGGCAGAGGGAAATACGCCTCTACCTTGACCCTTCGAGAGCCTCAGGGTCATGGTGAGCTAGGTCGAACCATGAGGAGGCCTTCAAACGAAACGATCACACTTTCACTTCGAAGCCCGAGGGGGCCGAGAAGGATGTCTATCAAGAGCGCTCTTATTCCCTCGCAGACGTCTGAATGCGCGCAAAAGTTCATCGCCATGTCCCATTCGCGGAGAAAGGCTTCTTTCAAAGATAGACCTTTCCCGCGCTTGAATTGCTCGAAGGCGACCTTGATCGAGGTCGGCGAGCCGGCCGAATATCCCACAAGAGCCCTTTGAATCCACTCCTTACTCCCGCTCCAGCTTCGAAAGGCGGCGTCGATTTCCTCTATGCTTTGCCGCTCAACCAGCCGCCCGATCTCGTCGAGACCGTGAAGCAGCCGCGACCTCCCGGCCGGGTTATTCTCTTTCTCGTGCGCCAGGTGCCGGCTTAGCAGCTCGCGGTCTTTTCCCGGCTCTCCGCTCCAATCGAGACGCAAAAGCCGTTCGAGAAGCGCCTGCTTTTTCCGCGCCGCCACCAATGCGTCGGCCATCCCGATCGCGACCGCATCGAAGCCATCGAAGCGGGCTGCGGTCAGGCCGAGGAAGAGACCCAGGCGGCCGGGCAAGCGGTGAAAAAAATGGGTCGCACCGACGTCCGGAAAGAAGCCGATCTGGACCTCCGGCATCGCCATCACCGTTTGCTCCGTCACCACCCGATGGGAAGCGCCGTTCATGATTCCGATACCCCCGCCCATGGTGATGCCGTCGGCCCAGCAAAGAATCGGTTTCGGGTATACGTGGATCAAGTAATCGACGAAGTACTCCGCGGCGAAGAACTCTTGGCCGTACGTCGTGCTCGGATCCGTTCTGAGCTCCATGGTGAGGCTTTTGATATCGCCGCCTGCGCAGAATGCTTTGTCGGCGGTGGCGTGCATCACGACGCACGCGATGTCCTCTCGCTGCCGCCACGTAAGGAGCTTTTCCTCCAGCGCGCGAAACATGTCGAGGTTTAGCGCGTTGAGGTTGTTTGGGCTGTCGAGAGTGATCGAGGCCAGTTTGAAACGCCCGGCGCTTTCCTCGGCGAAGAGAACGCCCGAATGCGGGATCTTCCGGACCATCTGTTATCTATAGCATCCGACGAGCGTGTGGGCTAATATCCTCGCGGAGCATTTTTCTATGCGCTACTGCATGCCGCCCGATCCCAACCCCAAAAAGCCCGGATTCACGATGCCGCCGAAATCCTGTGACACCCACTTCCATGTCTTCGGACCGCCGGAGAAGTTTCCCTTCGCTCCGACGCGCCAGTATACGCCGCCTGCGGCGCCCCTGGAGCATTATCTCGCCGTGGCGGCCGTTGTTGGAATCGAGCGCGGGGTTGTGGTCCAGCCGAGCGTGCACGGCCTCGATAACACGGCCACGTTGGATGCCATCGCCCGGTCCGGCGGGCGCTTTCGCGGGATCGCCAGGGCTGGCGATGAAATAACCGGGGAGCAGTTGAGTAGGCTTCATGAGGGAGGGATGCGGGGCGTTCGCTTCAACCTGCTGGATCGACCTCGGGGAAACGTGGAGCCGGGCGTCTTTGATCGCGTGGTCGAGCGCATCGCTGCTCTCGGCTGGTCGGTGGACCTTCATATCGATCCAAAAAACTTGCTGGCTCAGGAAAAGCGAATTCGCTCGCTGGCGGGGCCGGTGGTTTTCGATCACATCGCCCGTGTCAACCCGGCGGAAGGTTTGGGACAGCCAGCCTTTCAGCTTCTACTCGATCTCATGAAGGACGAACGATACTGGGTCAAGTTGAGCGGGATCGACAAGATCTGCAAGCTCGACATCTACTCGGACAAGGGGCTCACGTATCGCGATGTGGTTCCGTTCGCCCGTGCCGTCATTGAAATGGCGCCGGATCGCGTCATCTGGGGGACCGACTGGCCGCATTCGAATATTTTCGCTCCGGGCAAGACCCCCAACGACGGCGAGCTTGTGGATTTGTTGCTCGAATTTGCGCCGGATGGGGCCGTGCGCGAGCGCATCCTGGTCGACAACCCCGAAAGACTGTACGGCTTCGCTGATTCCTGACCCCTGCTGTAACATGCCGCCTCTCGCTCCCTGATAGATAACTGTTTGTGTATAATGGCCCATGCGACAGACGGTCCTTCGGCTGGCCATACTCTTCGAAGGCGGTCTCATCGTGTTGGCCTTGGGGCTGGGATGGCTACTCGGGTCGCCTCCCTTTGGGCGCGTCTCATGGAGTTGGCCCGCAGTGGGCTCCGGCCTGGCGGCAACTTTGATTCCGCTGGCGGGTTTTTGGTGGCTTGCGCATTCGCGGTGGCGGCCATTTCAGCGCCTTATGATGGAAGTGGAGAAAATCGTGCGGGTGTTCGTGGAAAGCTCCTATGGCGAGATCGCGCTGATCTCTTTGCTGGCCGGCTTGGGCGAGGAGGGATTCTTTCGCGGCGTGATGCAATCCGCGCTTGCCGGTTGGATCGGGCCGGCGGGGGCGCTCCTGATCGCGAGCGCGCTGTTCGGGTTGGGCCATTGCGTTACGCCGGCGTACGCGCTTGCAGCGGGAGTTTTCGGCCTTTACCTCGGCGCGCTCCT
>JACPFH010000206.1:0-3186 GCA_016183075.1 Deltaproteobacteria bacterium
GTGACCCCGATTTTTTTGCCCTTGAGATCTTCCGTCCTCGTTATCTCGGGTTTCCCCAGAACGCTGTGCGTCAAGATGTTCTTCACGCTGCCAATAAAGACGAAGTCCGTGTTTCCCTGGACAAAGGCGCGCACTACGCCCACGCCACCGGTGAGCGCGGCTTCGGCGTCTCCCCCAAGCATCGCCGCCGTCACCATCCCGGAGGAAGCGATGTAAATGACCTGGAGGTCCAGGCCGTATTTCCGGTAAAGTCCCGCGTCCCGGGCGATCGACGGCAGGGATTGGGACATGACCAGGCTCGAGTTGACCAGATTGAGCTTTTCCGCCGCTGAGGCCCTCTCCCCGGCCAGGCCAACCGTACAGAGAAGCCACGCGGCAGCAACGCCGGAAAAAGTTCCAACGAGATCCCGGATACTTGACATATTCATTCTGTTTGTCGTCGCTGGCGTACCTGTATCGCCGCGAGCTTGCTCCAGTCGACTGCTCGCATAATTCAGGAACCCTGCGGGCCACGCTTGAAGATGTATCTCAGATCGACCCGCGGGCTAAGAGAGTCAAGCTGGAGGAACTTAATGACCGTCATTACCTAGACGAGATGGAAAAGAGTGGTTTTTGTTACGCTTGGGATACCAAAGTCTTTGGGCCCACAATGACGCGAAGTCCGACTCGGCGGCCGTTTTTCACCCACTCGCCAAGGGATATGCCGCCGACGTCCCGGCCGCTGCGAATCTGTCCCGACACCAGCGCCGCGAATTGCCGCGGAACATGACCTAATTGCAGCTTCCGAGCGGCATCCCAAATAGAGACTGCGCGGCCTTCCTTATCCAGCACCAGAGCAAGTTTCATGCCCGGGGCGAAGGCTTGATCCTCAAGAGCTTCCTTTCTGTACAACGGTCCAGTCACCTTGAATATGCCCACACCAGCTTTTTCTAATCGGGGATCATCGAAACGAAGAGCCATGTTATCTTGATCCTTTAGCCAATACCCCCGCCATTCCACCGGCCCGTCGGCCCCGGAGTCAAACGCGCCTTCCATGAACCTGATTTTGAAGCTTTCAGCCATCGTTGCATCCTCCCCTTTGAACCCCCTTAACCCATCATAAAAGGGACCAGTATGCAAGGGGGGGAGGAGCCACAATGGATGGCTTGACACATGCGGCTCTTTCGCACTACGGTTGCCGTCAGTTAGCGCAGCGCGCAAATCGGTAGGTGAGGAGAGAGATTATCGATGGCTTTGAGAATCGGCGCATCCACCGCCGGCAGCACATTCTATACCCAGGGCGCGGCTATCGCAGATCTCGTCACCCGTAGCGGGCTGGCCGGTGAAGTGAGGGTGATCGAAACGAACCTGGCGAGCGTGGACAATGCCAACCGGCTGGATAAGGGTGAGATTGAATTCGGCCTCATGGCCTCAAACTGGATCGGCTTGGCAAAGGACGGCAGGCCCCCTTTCGACCACAAGATCGCCCTGCGGATGGCATCTCCGGCGAATGCCGGTCCGATATTTTTCATCACGCTGGCCCGCTCCGCCGTCAAGACCATCTCCGACCTCAAAGGCAGGCGCGTCGCCGTAGGTCCGAAAGGAAGCGGGATGGCCATGCATGTAGATACGATCCTGGGCGCGTTGGGAATTTCGTCCCGTGACTTTATCCCCGTTTACCTCGACTTCCCTCAAGGAGCTGACGCCCTGGTCGCGGGAGAAATCGACGCGCAGTTTCAACCCCCGATTCCCAACGCCGTGATGTCAACCCTGAGCGAACGTGCCGAAGTGCGCGTAATTCCCTATGCCCAAGGGCAAATTGAGAAGATTCTCTCTGAAGTGTCTTTCTACCGCCGCGTCACGATGGCAAAAGGCGCGTTTCGCGGCATTGAGGAGGACATCCCCCAAGTAGCCGTAGTCAACGTGCTGGTGACTCATGAACGAGTCAACGCGGATGCCGTCCACGCTGTCGTGAAGACGATGATCGAAAACGCCGACGCGCTGGCCCGCATGAATGCTCTCTTCAAGGGGCTGGCCGATCTCTACGAGCCCCTGCGCTTTAAGGGGCCTGCTGCCCTGGAGATGGGCGGCGTGCCGCTGCACCCGGGAGCGCTTCGTGCCTACAAGGAAACGGGCCTGATTGCCTGAGACCGTCAGCACGAACCGGCGCCGAAGCTATCGGTCTTACATGCCGAGCTCTTTCTGGGCTTGCTTGAGGTAGCTGAGATCCACGTACCTGTCCGGAGAGGGTAAAGGCTCTTTCAGTAGACCGTCTCTTGCCAGCACCTGCAGGTTGGCCCTCAAACCTTCAAGCGTCACAGAGCCATCTATGGGGAAAACCCTGTTCTTCGTGAAATACTCTATGCCCCTACGCGGATAGGGCGGCTTCGCCCCTGCCTCGCTGGTGAACAGTTGCGCAGCCTCGTCCGGATGTTCATAAATCCAACGGAGGCTCCGTACATGTGCCTTGAGAACCTTCACCACCGTTGCGCCGTTCTTCTCCGCCCAGGCAGGGTCCACATTGATGGCATTGAATTGATACTTCGGGAGCACTTCAACGATCTCTCCGATTAAGTTGAGGCCGCGGTCGAGGGCCATGTCCGAAAAAGGCGTGCCCAAGACCGCTCCGGCAATCGCTCCGCTTTCCAGAGCAGAGAGGAAGGCCGGAGTTCCACCGGGGATGACGACGATGGCATAGTCGCGCGGATAAACTAACCCTTTCACTCTCAGATACGCGGTGAGGAGCGAGCCTGTCCCACCTCTGAGCGCCGAGGCCGCAAGCTTTTCCCCTTTGAAGTCTTCCACGCGCTTAAATTTTTTCCCTCCGATCAGGAGATAAGGAGCGGCATTGGCCACACCGGCGATGATTTTCAGATTGCCCCCCTTTTCATTAAAGAGAATGATGCTGTCGGGATTAAACGTGCCGAACTGAAGCTCACCAGTGGTCAGGGCCTGGATATGCACGCCGCCGCTGAACATCTGCACGACGTCCCCGCGCAGCCCCTCCGCTTGATAAAAGCCTTTCTTCCATCCTACGAAAAGGGGGAGGTAGGTTAAGACTTTAGAGGTGTAACCGATGCGGAAAACCTGTGCCCGGGCAGCACGCGGAAACGAGAACAGCACAATAAAGAGCACGAAAGCAAACAAAAATCCCTTTTTCATAGCTTGATCCTCCTGAATGATGAAAAGCCGATTTTTGACTCCAGC
>JACPFH010000206.1:3201-8603 GCA_016183075.1 Deltaproteobacteria bacterium
CCAGCCCGGCGACCGATGGCCGGAGCCTACGCGCCTGCGCGGGAAGATGTCAAGCAGAAGGGAACTCAGGTTTACGACGGGTACGGGTCGCCGGTTGTAAGATACTACTCGACATATTCCACGAGCGAGTCGGCCAGCGAGCTTCGTGCCGCTGAAATCGACGAGCACGGGTCCGCTGGCTCAGCAATATCGATGGAACTCCAGTCAGGTGACGCTCATCCGAAGGTCACGGATGTTGGGCATCTAATGCCGAATAGAATCGGACGCACCGTCCTCGTTTCTGGGTGCTCGAAGAACCTCCCGCGAAAGGATAACGGGTCAACAGGAGGCGAGGCGAGATAGCAAAAAGTGTGCCCCGAGCTCACGTCACGGTGAAAGATAATGTGAACGTCTTTGCTGCCCTCGATAGGATTGACGGCGACCAGATTGCGAATGACAAACGCACATGATTCACGACCCGCTTGACTGGTCCCGCATCCGAAGTCGGTTGCAACCGGCCGCATACCAGGAAGGAAAGCAAGCGTCCATTGTCCATAAGTAGCCCTGTTATTCCGATCCAGAACGGTTCCGCGTTCCCAATTCACCGCGTTCACCTGTGCGGGGAAATCCTGTTGGCTCAATCGCGTCCAGGTTGCCGCTGCGCGCGCCGGCTCAACGGTGGACGGAGTCCCACAGCCGAAGGACAGTGAGAGTGCCGAAGCGGCGAACACGGTCGGCAGAAATGAACGGATCACCGGCATCGCTTAACCATTTCTTACCCTAGGCTGCCGGGCGCTGTCCAGCTCAACCTTGGTCGGGCGGCCGGGATCAATGAGCCATGGTTACCTGGGTCGTTCTTCAAGCGCCTTTAGAATCTTCTCCTGCACGCCGTCAAAGGCCCCGTTGGACATAACCAGTATCACGTCGCCGGATTTGGCCTCACGGACCACATAGTTCGGAATCTCGTCCGCTCTCTCGATGAACACGGCTCGATGGTCTTGGCGGACACGGTTGATCTCATCGACAATCGCCGTGGGGGAAAGTCGCTCGCCCTCAGGGACTCTTTCGGGCTGATACACTCCCGCCACAACCACACGATCGGCATCACCCAAGGCTAGAGAGAACTCGCTCTGAAAGATCCGCCGCCGGCTCGTGTTGCTTCTGGGCTCGAAGATCGCCCATAGTCTCTGTCCGGGATAGCCCGACCGCACCGCGCCAATCGTTTCCCGGACGGCCGTCGGATGATGCGCGAAATCGTCGATGACCGTGATGTCGCCGATCGTACCCTTTATTTCCTGCCGGCGTCTGACTCCGGAGAACGTCGCCATGGCAGCGCGCAGATCCGTCGCGTCGATTCCAAGATCGCGACCCAACGCGTACACCGCAAGTGCGTTGCTGACGTTGTGCCGTCCTATCAGTCTCATTGTCACCGCCCCTTCAGATTTTCCCCTGTAGCACGGTTCGAACAAGGTGCCGCCGTCGCGCACGCCGACATTCTTCGCCTGCCAGTCCGCAGGCTCCTGCTCGCCGTAAAACATCACGGGACAGCGCGCATAAGCGGCGACCTCTTTCGCTCCTTCATATTCGTTGCACGCCAGGAGCGTTCCGGCCGCAGGAATCAGCTCCGCCAGGCGACGGAACGCCTCTTTCAGGTGGGCCAGGTCGCGATAGATATCCGCGTGGTCGAATTCCAGGCTGGTCAAGATGACCTTCTCCGGCCTGTAGTGCAGAAACTTGGGTCCCTTATCGAAGAATGCGCTGTCATACTCGTCGCCTTCCAGGGCCACCCAATCTCCCCTTCCCTGCCGGAACCCGCTCTCGAAGTCGATCGGGATGCCGCCGATAAAGAAACTCGGGTCCCGCCCCGCCTTGTTCAAGACCCAAGCCATGAGAGCCGTTGTAGTGGTCTTTCCGTGCGTGCCCGCGATGACAACGGACCGCTTGGATCCGATCAGGAATCTCCCCAACGCCTGCGGAAACGAAATGTAGGCAATCTTCATTCGGAGGGCTGCCTCCACTTCCGCATTGTTACGCGACATGGCGTTGCCGATTACGACCAGATCGGGACGCTCTCTCAGATGCTCCTCGCTGAAACCCTCAAGCACCGGAATACGCAATCTTTCGAGGTAGGTGCTCATCGGAGGATAGATGTGTTGGTCCGACCCCGTTACGCGATAACCCTGAGCATGGAGCAAACCGGCGAGGGACGCCATACCAACGCCGCTGATCGCGATCAAGTGAATGTGTGCGCCGGCTGGCAGCTCATGACTCATTCGAAAAGCGCTTTCATGATCAGATCGTGGATATGCGGGCGAAAGGTCTTGATCTTATCGCTCGCCCGCGATGGATGCACTCGGTTGGAGAGAAGAATAACGTGGCAGTCCTTCTCGAGGTCCCACCAGACGGAAGTCCCGGTGAAGCCCAGATGACCGATGGAGGAGGGAGAAAAACGAGTCCCGCTCGAGGAATTCTCCGCCGACGGGGTATCCCAACCCAGAGTGTAGGCTGATCCGCTGACCGTCTGGTCGCGCGTGAAGAATTCCCGCACTAAAGGCGCCGGCACAAACGGATCCTCTCCCCTCAAGCACCGGTTGAGGCGGCGCAGCAGCGAGTGAATCTCCTGCGCTGACGAAAACAACCCCGCATGGCCCGCAACCCCGCCCATGGCATAGGCGTTGTCATCATGCACTTCGCCGCACAGAACTTTTTTCCGCCACGGGCAGTTCTCCGTCGGGGCAATCATCTCTTTGGCGGGCTGCAAGCGGCGCATTCGAAGCTGGGCTAGATCGACAAACGAGGTGGAACGAAGCCCCGCGGGCCGGAAAATCTTATCCTGGCAGTAACGATCGAGCGTCCGGCCGCTGATCTCCTCAACGACCTCGCCAAGAAGCATGAATCCAAGATCGCTGTACAGGCTCTGACTCCCTGGCGGCGCAATCGATTTTTCGCGGTGGATGCGCTCGAAAACGTAGCTCTTCGCCGCCCGGCTGGCCACGAAATTGATTCTTCCCTCTTTCTCTCCCTTCACGATGTCTTCGTAGTATGGCTTCCAGGCGGGGAGCCCGGAGCAATGCGCCAACAGATGGCGGAACGTCACGTGGGTCTTGCCGAACACGCCGAAGTTGGGAAAAAAGCGCGTCACCCGATCCTCTAACCGGATCTTCTTCTCGCGCACGAGCAGCATGATCGCGCTGGTGGTTGCCAGCGGTTTCGTGAGCGAGGCAAGGTCAAAGATCGTGTCCAATTGCATCGGGGTCTTCTCCGGCACCAGGGAGCGCCAACCAAAGGCGCGCTCGAACACGGTCTCATCGCCCTTGGCGACGAGAACCACCGCTCCGGGAAATACGCCTTGAGCTACGGCCTCGTTAAAGGCCTCTTCCACCGGGTGAAAGACCATGTTCCGACTAAGCCACAGGAGATTCTAACAGAGAAACGGTTCCCTTGCTCGCGTCGAGGGCCATTCTTACGCCGAACGGGAGAGTAAGATTCTCCCGGCCGTGGCCGGCCGGGAATCCCGTAACGACGGGATACGGCGCGTCGTGGAAAAATTCTTGAACAACCTCTCCCACTCCCCGCTCTCCTTCCCCTTCACAGTCGGTGAAGCTCCCAAAGACCAGACCGGCAAGAGCTTCGAGCTTGCCCGCCATGCGCAGGTGGGTCAGCATGCGCTCGATTCGATACGGCTTTTCGCCGACATCCTCGAGAAATAGAATCTTACCAGCGGTGTCGATCTCAAACGGTGTGCCGAGGGTAGTAACCAGAATCGAAAGACATCCGCCCGTCATTCCAGCTTCCGCCCTTCCCGTCCGGATCACCCCATCCACTTTAACCTCCCAGGCGCGCTTCTCGCCCGAGAGCGTCCCCCAAAAAAAATCCGCGCTCCTTCCGGCGAGCCCCCGGGCCAGGTCCATCGCTACCATAGGGCCATGAAACGCCGTCATCCCGCAGCGCCCGAGCAGCCAGTTAAGCAGAACACAAACGTCGCTATAGCCGACGAAGATTTTCGGATGACGAGCAATGACGCCAGGGTCGAGGTAAGAGAGGAGCTGGATCGAGCCGAAGCCGCCGCGAGCGCAAAAGACCGCGCTGATATCGTCACGGAGAAAGAATTCGGCTAGCGCTTTCGCGCGCGCTGCCTCGGCTCCCGCCAAATAGCCCTTGCGCTCCCGGATCGCCGGTGCCAGCTCCGCTTTGAAACCGGCCCGCCGGATCGCCTCAACGCCCGCCTCGAGCTGGCACCCATCCACACAGCCTGCGGTAGCGACGACACCAATAGTGTGTCCCGGTTGTAACGGGCGCGGTTTACGAACCGGCAAACGTCCCCTCCCGCCTCGCAAGACGGCCGTCCTTGGGTTCGTATTCTGGGGGCTGTGGATAAGCTGCCTTCACGGTATTGGGCCCTCCCCCCGGATGGCCCAGCGATGCGACATTTTCTCAAAAAGAGCTTGATAGCACAAGTGTTTTTTCCGCTATGCGGCGTCTCGCCACGCCCAACGGCGTGGCCCGGGCGATTCTCAACCGGTTGACATCGTGCTCAGGGACCGGTAAGAATCAGCCACGACCCCACAGGTTGCTCCGCATCTGTTCACAGGGTCAGTACGAGATTATCCACAGGCTTTTCCACAGCCGATGAAAATTAAACCGGAGCAGATCGAGCGGCTGGTGGCACAACTTATGAAGACCTATCGAGCTAAGGATCTGATGGTCGCGAAAACCCGGGAGGAAGAAATCCGCGGCGCGATCAAAGAGATTGTAGCGCGAAATTTTCACGAAGAGGAAGAGATCGAGGAGGAGGCGCGGAAGATGTTGGCCTCCCATGCTGGCCAAATGAAAGAGATCAAAGAGATGGACTCCTACAAGATGTTCCTCCTGATCAAGCAGAAGCTTGCGCAGAAAAAGGGATTTATTTTGTGAGCCGCCTCTCCGAGGACCGCATCTCCCATCTCGCCCATGTCATCCTCGACGGCCTGTGGAAGAATGATCTGGCGGATTTCCCCAACGAAGGCCGGGCCCTGGCGGAGACCAAGCGGGTGATACGTGAATTCTTCGGCGGCGAAGAACGGCTGGATGAAACCGTGCGCAAGAAGATCGAGTCCCTTTCCCGCCGCGTACCTCCGGGCAGTCGGGAATGGGACGTGCTCTACCGAAAGTACTTCGAGGAGGAAAGCAGGAAGCATAAGACTTAGCTTTCGGTGCCTTGACAGGGGAGAATTCGTGCTTAAATATTACGCGCTTATGCGCTAAGTTCCTTAGAGCCAGCGCCGCTTGCCGGTCAGTTTAACTTTTAGATTTCAATAACTTACGGAAAAAGCCGAAAGGAGGAAGGCAGTGAAGATCAGGCCGCTGCAGGATCGCGTCATCGTCAAGAGAATCGAAGAGGAAGAGAAAACCAAAGGGGGTATCATTATTCCGGACACCGCCAA
>JACPFH010000207.1:0-5749 GCA_016183075.1 Deltaproteobacteria bacterium
ATTTGAGGTTCGGCGCGGTTCGATTCCGGGCTCTCCCTGCGTGCATCTCGGACACAATCGGCAAATCGCTTGGGGAGTAACCGCAGCCCTCTGCGATGATGCGGATCTTTACCAGGAAAAGCGCCACCCAGATGATCCCGATCTTTATCTCGCCGGAGACCGCTGGCTAAAAATGGACCGCATCGAAGAAATCATCCGCATCCGGGGTGGAAGAGAGCTAAAACGATTCGTTCGCTTTACCCGCCACGGGCCCGTGATCAGCGATTTCCTGCCCGCCAATCCAAAGAGCGAGGTCCTCGCGCTCAAGTGGAGCGCGCACGAGCCGAGTCAGGAATTCCGCGTCGTCTACGGCGTGAACCGGGCGACGAATTGGGAAGAGTTTCTCGACGGTCTTTCCTTCCAGGTCGCCCCAACACTGAACTACGTTTACGCGGATATCCGTGGCAATATCGGTTACGCTCTCGCCGGGAGAATTCCCAAACGATCGCACACCAACTCCTTTTTTCCCCTTCCGGGGTGGAGCAGCGACCATGACTGGAAGGGCTATCTCCCCTTTAGCGAGTTGCCCCGCCTATTCAACCCCGCGGAAGGTCTCATCGCCACGGCGAACAACCGGATCGCCGATTCTACCTATCCGCACTACCTCTCCGATCTCTTCGAGCCTCCCTACCGGATCCGGCGCATTGCGACCCTCGTGCAGCAAAACCCGCGGCTTTCGGCCGCGGACATGGCCCGAATCCAGCGCGACGTCATTTCCAATCACGCCAATGAGGTTCTCGCACATCTAAGAGACGACCTGCTGGCGATTTCCCGAGACGAGCCTGCGCTTCTGCCGGTTATAGAAATTCTCCTCGCATGGAATGGCTCCTGCTCTGAGGACAGCGTGGCGGCCGCAATCTACCATGTCCTGCACCGTTGCCTGATCCTGAATCTTCTCGCCCCGGACCTGGGCGAAAAGCTAGCCTCGGCTTACTTGGAAATCATGAATCAGCCGCTGCAACCGCTCGCGCGTATCCTGGGCGATCCGCAGTCGCCGTGGTTCGCGGCTTTGGGACGGCGGGCGCTATTGGAAAAATCTCTGAGAGCGGCCTGCGCCGAACTCGATCAAAAGTTTGGCGCAGACATCCAACGGTGGCGCTGGGGCAAGCTGCACACGCTGACCTTGAGCCATCCCTTCGGTCGAAACAAACTTCTCCGACCCATTTTCTCCATCGGCCCCTTCCCGGCCGCCGGGGATGGAGTGACCATCAACATGGGCTTTTATCGTTACTCCGACCCTTATGCTCACGTCGTCGGCCCATCGCTGCGGATGATCATCCCCCTGGGAGAATGGAAAAACGCTCGGTTCGTCCTTCCCGGCGGCCAGTCCGGGCACTTCTTTTCGTCCCACTACTCGGATCAAACGGAACTCTGGAGGCAGGGCGCGTACCTTCAGCTATATTATGATGAACAAAGCATGAATGACTGGCCCTATCTGACGCTCATCCCCGCTCCACGGGAAACCCAAAAAAATTCTTAAATCGGGGAATAGACCTCCATTCTGATCTGTTTACCGTACAGGAGTCATGGACATCACGGCGAAGCGCAGCATCACAGCCCATTCTATAACGGGCACGTGGATACGCACGGGCTCTGGCTTACACCTGATGAGTCGGTTGTGGAGGAAAAAACTGCTTGGAGGTGCAACCTTGACAGTGATGCAGACGGTGCAATATAGGTAGTCCCCTCTTAGGGGCATCCTTATGGCGGGGATCCTGTCAGTTCTGAACCTCCTCCTAATCCTCTTTTTCCTGACCCTTCCCTCCCCCCTTCGAGGGGAGGATCCGCCGCGGAAGATCGTCATCGGGGGCGCCCAATCCATTGCCCCCCTTGCGGAACAGTTCTCGGCCCAATTCCGCCAGAGCCACCCAGGGGTCGAAGTGGAAATCCGGCGCGCGAACTCCAATTACGCGGTGGAGGCGGTGCGCAGCGGCCAAATACATATCGGCCTTATCACCCGGGCTCTTGCCGGGACGGAAAAGGCGAATATCCGCTCCGAAACCATGGGCCACGACGCGATGATCCTTCTCAGCTATCCCCGCAATTCCGTCGCCAGCCTCACTCTGGAACAGCTTCGGAACATCTATGTGGGAAAAATCATCAACTGGCGCGATCTCGGCGGAGAAGACAAAGGGATAGTGCCCCTGACACGAGAGAAGAACTCTGCCCTTCACGGCACCTTCATCGACCGTCTCTATGGCAAGGGCTTTAACGGCCAGGAAAAAGCGTTCGTCCTGCGGGCCAGCAAAGACAAGATCCTAAGAACCATCAAACGAGTCCGCGGATCGGTGGGCTACGGCATCGTTAGCTTGGAAGAGGCCCAGGCTCAGGGAGTTAAGGCCCTGGCGGCCGACGGCGTGCTTCCCACCGCCGCGAATCTAAAGGAGGGGCTCTATCCGTTCACCCGTTCGCAGCTCGTGATCTCCAACGTGGGAGCCGACGGCATGGTGCGCGACTGGATCACCGAGTTCGTAAAATTTGCCCACCGGCGCGCCGCGCAAGGGAGCGCTCGATGAGAAGCCTCTTTCATAAATTCCTCCTTTTCTCTTCGCTCATCATTCTCTTGCCGATGGCTTTGGCGATCCTCTGGAGTTCAAAAACTCTCTCCACGATTCTGGAACGCCGCTTCGCGGAAAAGTCCAACGCCCAGGCGCAGCAGGTCAGGCTGCTCTTGAACGAGCGGCAAGAGACAGCGACCGGGCTGGTCCACTGGATAGCCGAGATGCCGGGGGTCAGCGACTCGCTGGCGAGAAGGGACCGCGCGAGCTTGTTTCAGTACCTCCTCCCCTTGGTGGGCTCGGTCCAGTTGGACTTCATCGAGATCCTAGACCGGGACGGGAGAATCTTTCTGCGCGTTCATGATCCTACCCGCTACGGCGACGCGCCCGCTCTGGCGAAGGATCTTCGAGACCTCCTGCAAGGGAGAGGCGATTTATCCAACTACGGCGTTGAAGAGCGGGACGGCTGGGCATTTCTGCGCGCCGCGGAGACCATCCAGGAAAACGATGTTGTCGGCGTGGTTAGCGCCGGTTACGCGCTCAACCGAGACCTGGTGAAAAAACTCGAACAAATTGCCGGCGGCAAAGTCGTGATCGCCATCGGCGATCGTCTTTACGCCGCCGACGGGGCCCGCCGCGTGGCCAACGATACGCCTCAAGGTATCCTACCGAAAAGCCCCGGCACTCAGGATTTCCAGTGGCATCGGGACGGCGCGGCGCCTACCTTGGAGGTCCGCCTGCTCTTGGAGACCGACCGTGGAACGGAAGGCCTGATCTCGATCTTCTTTCCTTCTCAGGAGATGACCGCCGCCATCGGCATTCTGCAAAAGACTCTGTTATTGGTCGCGCTGCTCGGCTCCGTACTGGCTCTGTCGATTTCCTGCATTCTCGGTCGGCGGCTAGTTCGACCCTTGAAAGAGCTGGTCCGGGGAACGGAACAGGTCGGGGTGGGCAATTATTCCGTCGCAGTGCGGACGGAGTCCAAAGACGAAATCGGAGCCTTGGCGGAGTCGTTCAATCGGATGCTAGAAGAATTGCGCAGATCCAGGGCCGAGGTGGAGAGCTACCGGGACGAACTGGAGCGCAAATTTGCCGCCCGAGGCCGGGAACTAGCCGAGACCGAGAAGAAACGGGCCGCCATGGCTCATATGATCGCGCACGACCTGAAAAACCCTCTCTTGGGAATCAAGAAAACCCTCGAGCGCCTGGAGCAAACCCCTCCGGAGACCAACGGCGAACATAGAAAAAAGATCCTACATGATCTCCTCAGCGCCAGCGATCTCATCACCGGCATGGTGAATGAGATGCTCGATCTCTACCGCTCGGATTTCGGAGAGATTCCGCTCTCGCTGGCTCCCCTTTCGATCGAAGAGCTGATTCAAACGAGCCTGCGCATACTCGGGCCGGAGATGGAAGAAAAGAGCCTCCAGGTCTTGAAGCAGTCGGATCCGCCTCACATCTCGGTAGTAGCCGACAAGCGGAGGCTCACCCGCCTGCTAATCAACTTACTCAGCAACGCGATCAAGTTTTCGCCGGATCACGGCCATATTTATGTTTCCGCCAGGATCCTTGATGACAACAAGGATCCGGGCGGGCGCTATCTGCTCCTGCGGGTTGAGGACGAGGGAATGGGTATTCTCAAAGAGGATCTGCCGATGATCTTCGATCGCTTTTACTCCCGCGATCAGGGCAAAGTCGAGACCGGGACCGGCTTGGGGCTACCCTATTGCAAGCTCGTCGCGGAGGCCCACGGAGGAAAGATCTGGGCCGAGAGTCGAGACTCGGGCGGCCTTGCAGTTTCGGTCGTCCTAACCAGCGATCTCGAGGCGGAGTCGAGAGTCTATGCCCCTTAAATTGCTCATAGCCGACGACGAGCGGTTGTTCCGGCAAAGCCTGAGAAAGCTCCTCGAGGGCACCCGGGACATTCGCGTCGTCGCTGAAGCAGCCGACGGCCAGGAAGCGGTCATTAAAGCGCAGTCCACACAGCCTGACATTGCGTTGCTGGACGTGCGAATGCCGAAGATGGACGGGATCAAAGCGGCCAAGCTCATTTCGAGCCTTGCGCCAAAAATCAAAATCCTCATGCTCTCCATCCATGATGACGACGAGAAGATCATTTCTGCTCTCAGAGCGGGAGCGATGGGATACATTCTAAAGGACGCGGATCAGAAGGACTTCCTCGAGATTCTACGCAATGCCTACTTCGGCAAGACTCACGCTTCCCCCTACTTGGCCAATCTGACAGTCAGCCGCCGCCCGGAAACTCAAAAGATGGCCGAGGACAGAAAAGGGCGGTTCGTGGAGAAGTACAACCTTACCGAGCAGGAGCTAAGAATTCTTCATCTCGTGGCCGAAGGACTGAGCAACGAAGAAATGAGCCGGACGGTCAACCTCTCCCGGGAAACCATCAAGATGCACCTGAAAACCCTCTTCCGAAAACTCCAGGTCAAAAATCGCACCGAGGCCGCGGTTTTGGCCGTCAGGGAAATCGTCGGATAGGGTTATCCCTCCCTAGGTAGCCATAAACCCACCCGTTTGGGGAGTTGACATAGGGGAAAGAGCGGCATAATCCATTTTGGGATGCCAGATCTCCTTGATTTTGAGATTTGCCTGGAATAAATGCCACATCCCCGGTGTTTACCTCCTAAAGGGGATTTTCTCGGGCCTAAGAAAAACCCGTGGGCAAGACTGAAGAGATAACGGCTTGTATTCCCCGCCTGCGTCGCTATGCGCGGGCGCTCACGGGAAATCGGGATTCCGCCGACGACCTTGTACAGGACACTTTAGAGCGGGCCTGGAGCCGCTTTCATCTCTGGCGCCATGGCAGCGATCTCCGGGCTTGGCTCTTCACCATCATGCACAACCTCTTCATCAACCACACAAGGAGGCGCAACAGGGAGAGCGAAATCCCACCAGAGGATAAAGTGTCCGGCATACCGTTGAATCCGCCGCTGGATGCGCTCGTGGAGTTAAAGCAGCTCGACAAAGCCCTAAGGCATCTCCCCGATGAGCAGCGTGAGGTGGTGCTCCTGGTCGGGTTGGAACAAATGTCTTATCACGAAGTGGCGCGAGTGCTAGGTATCCCGGTCGGAACCGTGATGTCTCGGCTTTCCAGGGGTCGGGAGCGACTGCGAAACCTCATAGACGGTAAAGTAGGAGGCTCTCAGTTGAAGGTGGTGAAATGACGAATCCGCAAAAAGGACCGATTGCGG
>JACPFH010000207.1:5800-16961 GCA_016183075.1 Deltaproteobacteria bacterium
CGGCTTTCTTCCTCAGGCGCGCCGGCTTGAAGTCGAACACCACCTGGCGACTAATCCTCAAGAAGCAGAACGGGTCCGATCGTATCTCAAGCTGAATGAGGCCTTGCACGCTCGATTCGATCAGGTGCTGGACGAGCCCATAGGGAGGCAGACGAAAGCGTGGCAAGAAAGTCGGGTACACACAGCAATGCGCTATGCTGCGGCCATAGGCATACTGATCGCGGGTGGCGCGATAGGCTGGATCGCTCGTGGGCAATATATCGATAAGCCGTCTCCCTACGAAGATTTTGTCAGGCAGGCAGCCATGGCCCACGCGGTGTACACGCCCGAGGTGCGCCATCCGGTTGAAGTGGGAGCCGACCAGGAACAGCACCTGGTAAACTGGCTCTCGAAGCGCCTAGGCTCCGAGTTAAGGGTCCCCCATCTGTCACAGCTTGGTTACGATCTGGTGGGTGGACGGCTGCTTCCAGGAAACCATGGCCCCGTAGCGCAGTTCATGTATCAGGACAGCAAGGGGCAAAGACTGACCCTGTACGTGCGAACGTCTGACGAATCTAGTGAGGAAACGTCTTTCCGCTATGACAGGCAGGGTAAGGTTGGGGTATTCTTCTGGATCGATGGTCCGCTCGGCTACGCCCTAACGGGCGATCTGAGCAAACCCGACTTGCTTCGCGTCGCGCAAGCCATCTACCAGCAACTCAACCCATGACCTGTCCCAAAATTACAAGAGTGAGGTGGACTATGCGCCAAGTAAACAGAGTCTTTCTGGCCATGCTTCTCGCGGGTCTCTTTTCACTGGCCGGCGTCCATTTCGCCGCTGCCCTCGAGGTCGGCGAGAAGGCGCCTGACTTCGAGCTGGACAGCACCAAAGGGGGGAAGGTCAAGCTCAGTAGCCTCCGGGGTAAGAATGTCTTAATCAATTTCTACGGGAGGGATTTTGATCCTACCTGAGTGAAGCAACTCCAATCGTCCGGTGCGGACAATTATGCAAAATTCCAGGCAGAGAATACTGAAGTTGTAGGGATCGCCGCAACCACCATGTTTTCCCAAAAGGCCATGGCCGATTTTTTCAAGATCCCCTATCCGCTCCTCAGCGGTGCCCGTGATATCACGGTCGTTCACAAAGTTTTGAAGGCCTATGATGTATTTAACGAAAAGAGACTCGATGCCCGTCGCTCTTACTTTATCATCGATAAGGAAGGGATCGTGCGTTATAAGCACATCCCCCCTACTCCCACGGAAAAGGATCTCGTCCCGACAGAAACGTTGCTCAATGAAGTTAAAAAGGTCAACCAAGCGAGGTAGAAAATCGTCTTTCATCGGTTTTGAATAACACGAGTCAAAAATTCCAAGGAAGGAGGATTTACGTGAAGAAGACTGTTATTGTGGTGCTGTCCGCGTTCGTCGGTGTAGGTCTGATGGCCGCTCAGGCCTTTGCATTCAACTGCCCCAAGCTCATCAAGGCCGCTGACGAATCGATTGCCAAAGCCGAATCGGCTGCTGCAAAGATCACCGCCGACCGGGAGAAGGGGCGTGCAACGGCGATGATCGAGCTAGCGAAGCAGTGGAGCAAAGAGGCCGCTGCTGACCATAAAGAAGCGGTGGATAAGAAAAGCGCCGAACCTCATTACCGTGCCGAAGCCAAGGCGAAGGCCGCCAAGGCTCTTGCGGATATGGTGAAGTAGCGGCAGATCAGGGACGCAGTAGGCATCACATCGGGTGTTTTGGGCACATCTTTTGGCGCCGATACCTTTCCGGAGGATGTTTTATGCCATTTTTGCTGCGCTCGCTCTCGTGGCGGTGCTTGTGCCAAGGTCTGTGCATGCCCAGGCGGCAAAGGACATGATGATAGAAAGAGGTAGATATATCTTTGCTGTTGCCGGTGGCT
The DNA here is from genome assembly GCA_016183075.1 of Deltaproteobacteria bacterium. Classification (GTDB taxonomy): domain Bacteria; phylum Desulfobacterota; class Binatia; order UBA9968; family UBA9968; genus 2-12-FULL-57-22. The sequence goes on from JACPFH010000207.1 coordinate 7,689, forward strand.
GTGCGTGCCACACCATCCCCGACGGGACCCCACACGTAGGTGGCCGGGCCTTTCCCATCCCCTTTGGGACCGTATATGCGACCAACATCACTTCTGATAAAGAAACCGGGCTTGGAAGTTGGTCCGACAAGGAAATCCTAAACGCGATGACTAAAGGCGTCCGACCCAACGGCGAGAAGCTGTTACCCGTCATGCCGTACGAGGCCTACTCCGGCATGGCTGAAGAAGACCTCAAAGCCGTGATTGCATACTTGAGAACCCTAAAGCCGGCCCGTAAAGAAACCCCGAGGCTCAAGTCCTGGCTCCCTTTTTCTCGCTCCCTGATCGTTCCCTTGTGGCTAAAGCTTTTTGGCCGTTTTTCCACTCCCCCTCCCAAGGCGCCGAAGGGCGGCATCGAGAGAGGGCGATATCTCGTTGACCACGTTTCCTTGTGCGGCGATTGTCACACGCCACGAAACCGCCTTGGGGCCCCAAGGCGCGCGCGCTATCTCGCCGGGACTGCAGGAGGGCTCTTGGGAGAACCGATCTCTAACATTACCCCGGACAAGCGGACCGGCATAGGAGAATGGAGCCGAGACGATATCGCGGATCTGACGTTGACTGGATTCAAGCCCAACTTGGACAACGTGCAGGGTCTCATGGAGGAAGTCATTGAAGGCGTCTCCCAGGGATACAAGAATATGACGCGGGAGGATGCGTTGGCCATTGCGGATTACTTGAAATCCGCACAGCCGATTTCTAATAAGATTAACTGAAGTCTCGTCGTGAAACCATTGTTCGCGAAAAGAAACCGTGTAGTGGCCGTCATCTTGGTGCTAGGCTGCGTGGTCCTCACTGGTGCCCTCGCTCGGGATTCAGTCGTGCTCAGACGGAAGCTAATGGAAAGCAACAACAGCGTAGTGGCTGAAGCCCTAAACAAGGCCGTAAAAGAAAAAAATTTCGCTGAGATTGAAGGCAAGTGCGATGTTATCCTGGAAAATATGGATAAGGTTCTTGATTTGTTTCCGGCAGGAAGCCTGTCTGAAAACTCCCGGGCCAAGCCCGAGATCTGGGAGAGGTGGAAAGAATTCAGCAAGCATCCTGCCAACGTAAGGAAAGCGGCGCAAGAACTAGCCGCCGCGGCCAGAACCGGAGATGAAGAAGCAGTCAAGGTCAGATTTAAAGCGCTTGGTCGGGCTTGCAAGAGCTGTCACGAGAGCTTCCGCGCGCCAAAGCCAAAGCAAGGTACATAAGCCAACGCAAACCACAAGGGAGAAGTTATAATAAGATAAGGAAAGGAGTAAAGGTGAGTATGCATACGCCCAAGTTTTTACGTATCGGTTTTCTCTGTCTCTTATCCCTGGTTATTTCTTCCCAGGTTTTTGCCCAGGAAGAGCAAATTGAAAAGAGACGTCTGCTCATGGAGTCCAATAGCGACGCTGCTGCAAAGGCGATAAAAAAAGCTGTGGCCGCAAAGGACTACCCCACCGTAGAGTTAAAGGCAAAGGAGATTATGGGAAACATGGACAAACTGCCCGACCTTTTCCCTAAGGGCAGCGTCTCGGCGAAATCCCGGGCCAAGCCTGAGATCTGGGAAAGATGGGATGAGTTTACCAAGCACACTGCCAATGTAAAGAAGGCGGCCCAAAATCTGGCTGATGCAGCCAAAGCGCGAGATGAAGAGGGGGTCCAGGTGAAAGTTAAGGCCCTCGGGGCCGCCTGTAAGGGCTGTCATGAACCTTTCCGTGCCGAGAAAAAGAAAGGCGGCGGATGATCTGATTGCTCTCAGCTTTTGACTCTGATTCACAGGGCGAAGCCGGATCAGTCAGCCGGGACGCAAAGCTCAAACTACCTGGGTGACGGAGGAAATTATGGCGATAAATGCGCTAATGCCAAAAGTTTGTGAGAGCAAACGAAGAAAGGAAAGACCAATGAAAGTCCAAAAAAAACAAATCCACGTCCTCTTTAGCTTTGCCCTCTTCCTGACCTTGCTGGTCAGGATAGGCGCTAGTACAGCTCAGGCTGATGAGCTCTTCGAGTTCGAGCGGTTCCGGGGTGTTCCCAACCCCCCGGTGACCATCCGCGAGATCCCCGGCGGCGGCGCTGCGTGGACGATCGCCCGGGGCGAGGCCCGGCTGGACGACGGCGGGACGTTCAAGGTCGAGGTCGAGGGTCTGGTCTTGGTCAACACTGGCGCCAACCCAGTCCCCCAGTTCTTCGCCACCCTGAGCTGCCAGAACCTGGACGGGACGACCAACAACATCAACACCCAGCCGGTTCCGGCCACGGTGACCGGAGATGCCAAGATCGAGGAGGTTCTGATCCTGCCCCCGGCCTGCCTGGGAGTCATGGTCTTCGTCCGCAGCGCCACCAACAACCGCTGGTTCGCGGTCTCGGGGTTTTAGTTCGCTCGGATGAAGGGTGTGGTAGGGTACCTGCCACCTCTGCTTACCTCACCGTGGCGCCAATAACCGATGGATCGGCAAAAGGCCGTGCGGACACCGTAGCGCTTATGCTGTAGATCTTGACGGAGAACACCATTATGCCAGAGAAGATCCGAGAGCAGATTCAGGATTACCAAGGGGCGAAAATCACGCGGCGTGAATTTAAGGAGGAAATTATGGCGGCACTTTTGTGGAAGATTATCTTCGTGATTGGCCTCCTAGTTTTTTTCACTGGAAGCCCAGCCTCCGCGGAGACGATTATTGATGAATGGGCCACGATCAAAGCCCCGCCGCCGCCCGCGTTGAAGCCGGTGACGATCGACCCTAAGGTGACAGCCCTCCTCGTCCTGGATATAGTAAAGCAGACCTGTAACGCCCAGAGAAGGCCACGCTGTGTTGCTTCTGTTCCCAAGATTCAAAACCTGCTCAGCGAGGCCAGGGCCAAAGGGGTGCCGGTGATTCACAGCATAATAGCAACATCGACTCCCGCCGACATATGGAAGGAGGTGGCTCCCCGCGAGGGAGAGCCTATAGTTCAAACGAGCGCGGACAAGTTTTTTAAAACCGACCTGGAAAAGATCCTGAAGGACAAAGGCATCAAAACGGTGATTGCCGTGGGCACTGCCGCTCATGGGGCTGTTCTTTTCACCGGTACCGAGGCCGCAAAGAGAGGGTTTCAAGTTATCGTTCCTGTCGACGGAATGTCGGCCGAGAATACGTACATCGAGCAATATACGGCGTACCATTTGGTGAGTAACCCTAGTTATGCAAAGCAGGTGACCTTAACCAGGATCGATATGGTCAAATTTTGAGGCGTCAAATAGGAAGGGTCCTATGCCAGATGAAATCAAGGAGCTGGTTCAGGAATATGAGGAAGGTAAGATCTCGCGCCGCGATTTTATCTTAAAGGCGATAGCGATCACCGGCAGCCTGGCGGCTGCGAACGCGCTTCTCGGACCTTTCCTATCGTCTCCCCTTCACGCGGCTCAAGTAGACCCTAATGATCCGGAGCTTGTGTCCAGTGACGTGGAGTATCCGGGCAAGGCGGGAAAAGTGTTTGCCTATCTTAGTCGCCCAAAAGCTTCCGGCAAGCATCCTGCGATTATCGTTGTTCACGCTTGGACAGGAATTGACGACCATATTCGTGACGTAGCCCGCCGCTTTGCCAAAGAGGGTTATGTAGCGCTTGCCCCGGACTACCTCTCCCGCCACGGTGGGACCCCCGTGGCTAACCCAAAGAGAGCTGGCGTGGGGGATCAGCTTGCGCCGGCGGAAGCTGTGGCTGAAGACAGTGAGGCAGGCTTCAGCTATCTCAAGCGTCTTCCCGAGGTCCGGGGTGATCGCCTAGGTGTCACGGGATTTTGCTGGGGAGGAAGTAGGGCATTTTTCGTCGCGACGCAGGTTCGCGGGCTCAGAGCAGCAGTCATCTACTACGGTACAAGTCCCAGTCCTTTGAGCCTCGTAAAAAACATCGAGGCGCCGGTAATGGCTCACTACGGTGGCGAGGACCCGAGAGTAAACGCAGGAATTCCAGCCACCGAAGAGGCAATGAAGAAGCTCGGCAAGTCTTTCACATACAAAATCTATCCCGGCGCCCAGCATGCCTTTAACGAAGACACTCGCCCCGAGCGCTATCACCCTGAGGCGGCCAAAGAGGCGTGGGGAAGAACGCTCGAATTTTTCAAAACACATCTGAAGGCCTAGCGCGGCCTTATATTTCTGAAATTCCTAGACCCTCACCTTCATCCTCTCCCTTCGAGGGAGAGGGTAGGGGTGAGGGTGTAGCAGGTGGGCCTTTCTTTTTCTAGCCTCCCGATTTAAGATTCCTTGTAGAAGGAGCCAACCATGTCAGTCGAACTAATCCTGTTAACGCTCGTTGCTCTCTCTCAAATAACTGGTTTTACACTCTTGGGGGTTATGCTTTATCGAATGTGGGAGCAAACTGGAGCAGTGGGCGCAGCCACCTTTCTCCAGGGCCGCCGCATAGAGGAAATCTTGAAAGACGTCCGCGATGAACTTTCACGCAAGCCTGGCAAGCCTGGCTAAATTATTGCTGCCTTGACTATCTTTAAGCTTTTCGTTTCTTCTTTCCATCAGGCCGTATTTGATTTAAGATCCTGCTTGAGCAGTTAAAAGCATGCCAGGTCGTCCTTTTCTCCAGATCCCCGGCCCGACCCTTGTTCCTGAGATGGTCATGCGCGCCATCTCGCAGCCCCTTATCGATCACCGGGGACCGAAATTCGCGGCGCTCTTGCGCGAGGTGCTAAAGGGGCTGAGAGATGTCTTCCAGACCAAGGAAGGCCAGATTGTCCTTTACCCCGGCTCAGGCACAGGAGCCTGGGAGGCAAGCATCGTCAACACGCTTTCGCCCGGTGATCGGGTTCTCGGCTGCGTAAACGGCCATTTCAGCGCGCTCTTCTGCCAAACGGCCAGGGCCTTTGGTATCGAGGTCGACGTGATCGAGGCTCCCTACGGAGTTGGCATTGCGGCGGACCAAGTCGAAGAGCGTCTCCACGGCGACAAAGGCCATAAGATCAAGGCCGTGATTGTAGTGCACAACGAGACTTCCACAGGAGTGACCAGTAACGTCGCAGCCATTCGCCATGGGATGGATCGTATCGGCCATCCCGCCCTTTTTGTGGTTGACACTGTGAGCTCGCTCGGCTCCATAGATTTTCGGTTTGACGAATGGAAGGTGGACGTTGCGCTGACTGGACCGCAGAAGGGACTCATGTTGCCACCCGGCATGGCGATCCTGGCCATCAGTGAGAAGGCCCTGCTGGCCAGCAGGGCCGCCCGGTGCCCCCGATCCTTCTGGGACTGGACGCCTGTGCTGGAGCGGAACAGTCGCGGTGAATTCCCATACACCCCGGCTACGGCGCTTATCTTTGGTCTTAAGGAAAGTCTATCCATGCTGGCAGAGGAGGGGCTGGCTCAGGTCTTTTGGCGGCATGCCCGCTTGGCTGAGGCCTGCCGGCGGGCGGTGCGGGGGATGGGCCTAAAACTCCTCCCGAAGAACGAACAGGAGTACTCGAATACGGTTACGGCAGTGTGTATGTCCGATGGATTTGACTCGGATGCTTTTGTCGCCCATGCTCAAAAGACCTTGGACCTATCGCTTGGCATAGGACTTGGAAAGGTCAAGGGGAAGGTCTTTCGAATCGGCCACCTGGGAAGCTTGAACGAGCTGGAGCTATTGGGTAGTCTTGCCGCTGTCGAGATGGCGCTGAAAAGCTTTGGAATAGCAGTCCCGATGGGCGCGGGTCTGGCGGCGGCTGAATCCTATCTGATGGAAGCGCCAACACACGTAGCCGGGGCATGAGATGAACATCGATCCTCACAAATGCGTGGCCTGTGGCAACTGCCTACCCATTTGCCCTATGGGAGCTATTCACGTTGACCCGGCGAGCAGTCGGGCCACGATCGACGAGGACGAGTGCGTGGAATGCTTTGCCTGCTTCCGGGGCATGTCTAAGGAGCACTTGAATCCTGTAATGGTCCGGACCATCAGGGCGATAGCCAAATTCTTCCGTTTCCGCTTCGACCCGGAGCCGGACATCTGTCCTACCGACGCCATTGTGCCTCAGGAACTGGCTTGGCCCCGTATAGTGCGCCGCGCCTTCTCCGACCCGCAGGTTCCCCACGAGTCCACGGGAATCCATGGCCGGGGAACCGCCGAGGTGAAAACCAACGACGTCACAAACCGGGTAAAGAACGGAGAAGCCGGCTTCGTTATCGAATTTGGCCGTCCGGGCGTGGGGGCACGCTTCCGGGACATTCAACAAGTTACCCAGGCCCTTGCTGAACTTAAGGTGGAATTTGAAAAAAACAATCCGGTAGCGTCCCTAATGTCGGATAGCTCCCGAGGGCTTATCCGAGAAGATATTCTCAACGAAAAGATTCTCTCGGCCATTGTCGAGATCAAGGCGCGTTTGGAGGAGGTGCCCGGCGTCCTGCGGAAACTGCGAGAGCTTTCCCAGGAGTCGGAGACAGTGGTCAGCGTTGGCGTCTCCACTCGCTGTGATGCAGACGGACATGATCCACTACGCGAGATCTTGAAACGCGAGGGATACCCCACCTACCGAGGGAAGACAAACCTCGGTCTTGGCCGTGTCACGCGGATTTCCCCTCACCCTTCCCTCTCCCCCGTTGGGGGAGAGGATAAAAGAGAGGGGGCGTAGAGCAACAAAATGACTAACACCCTGCACCGCTACAGCGAGCACTACGCCTTTGAGCGCGCTCGCAATCCCAAGCCAGTTCAAGACGATTATATCGTCTTCGCCATGGCGAGCCGGGGTCTCAACGACGACAACCTCATTGAGAAGTACCGAACTTTCCTCCGATTGGCCCTCAAGTACAACCCGGTGAACATCGGTGACGCTACGAAGGGCGGAATTTTCCGCCCGCGGCAGGACATGAATCCCGCTGCCCATTGGCGTCGCGATCAACGTCCCGACCCCGAGCAGGTAATCGCCGGCATCGAGGGACACACTACTGTGGCCGCGGTCTTCGGCAGCTACGAGGCGATGATGCGCTTTGTAGAGGATGTGAAAGCCGCTGATCTTGGTATCTCCATTAACATCAGCGCGCCCATGGACTCGGCGCGCCGCTGTTGCCAGGACACCGGAATCGTTCCCCATAGCGTTGAGTACTCACTGGGCTTTCGCGGAAGCCTGGACAAACTCCCGGAAGCCACCATCCTCGAGCTCTCCACCATGTGTGGCCACGGAATGGTGTCCGCCAATTTTGCAAAAAAGATGGTTGAGTGGGTGAAAGAGAACCGCAGGTCTCCCGACGAGGCAGCCCGCTACATGGCTCGCTTCTGTATCTGCGGAGTCTTTAATATCAGCAGAGCCGGGCGGATCATCAGGGATGCATGCCACTTAAAGCTTTAGAGCCGCTGAAAGCGGCAGAAAAGACCGACGACCGTCGACGGTCGACCGTCTGCGGTCCGCGGTCATCGAAAGGAGCAATGCCATGAAGCGATTCAGAATCATCGCCATTACCGTCTTTATGATTGGTCTCTGGCCCCTTCCCTCCTGGTCCCAGCAGCCAATCTCCATCCGCCTGGGCCACGTGGGTTTTCCGGGTTCTCTTTTTGCTATCGTGTCCGACGAGTACGCGAAGCGGGTAAACACCGGGCTCAAGGGAAAGGTAGAAGTTAAGGTTTTCCACTCGAGCCAGCTCGGTAGCGACGAGCAGATGATGAGGGGAATCAAGGTTGGAGCCCCGGAAATGTTCCTCCCCTCCACCATTATGAGCACGGCGGAGCAGAGGTTCGGTGTCTTTGAGATGCCTTACATTATCGTCAACCGCGGACACATGAAAAAAGTGGCTGAAAGCAAACAGGCCCGCAACGTCCTCTTCGACGGGCTTCCGGCTAAAGGGGTCAGGGTTCTTGGAGTTTGGGAGAACGGTTTCCGTCACATCACCAACAACGTCCGTCCAATAATGAAGCCCGAAGACTTGAAGGGAATTAAGCTTCGCGTGCCGGGCGGGGTCTGGCGCGTCAAGATGTTCAAGGCTTACGGGGCCAATCCTTCTCCTATGCCCTTCGCGGAGGTCTATTCGGCCCTCCAGTCTGGGGTGATGGACGGACAAGAAAACCCTTTTCCGCAGATCGCCTCTGCAAAGTTTCATGAGGTCCAGAAATTCCTCTCTCTGTCCGGTCATGTCTATACCCCCGCCTACCTCGTCGTGAGCGAGGAGTTCTGGAAAAAGCTCCCGAAGGATATTCAGAGCACGCTCTTCAAAACCGCATGGGAGATGGGAGACTTCGCCCGTTCCGAGGGAGAGCGCCTCGACAAAGAGCTTATGGGGAAGCTTGCCCCTCCCATGAAGGCCAACGAGGTAGACAAGGAGTCTTTCATTAAGGCCTCATCAGCCATCTACGAGGAATTCGGCAGAGACGTTTCGGGCGGGGCGGAGCTGGTCAAGCTCATCCAATCGCTCCGGTGACTATTACAAACGCATTTAATTCTGTTGTATTTGTATCCTCTCGGCCTCTTACCCTCACCCTTCCCTCTCCCTGGCAGGGAGAGGGTTAGAGTGGGGGTCGTGAGAACTTAAAACTGTGGAACGATTCTTCCGACGGTTCATCGATCTCGTGGAATGGTGGTCGGTCCTGCTCCTGGTCCTGATGGTGGTCGTGGTTTCCCTGGGGGTTTTTTTCCGCTACACCCTCAACTCCGCGCTTGTATGGTATGACGAGTTCGCTTCCTATCTACTTGTCTGGTTGACCTTTTCCGGAGCCGTCGTGGCCTCCTACCGGCGTCGCCATATCGGATTTGGTGTGATCGTTTACAACCTTGGCCCTGGCCCGAGAAAGATTGCCGAGTTCATTGCCGAGATCTGTGTCCTTAGCTTCCAGGCCGTGCTCGTATACTACGGCTGGCTCCTCACGGAGAAGATGGGGGACGAGACGGCAATTTCCCTTGTGTGGGTAAAGATGGGATGGGTCTACAGCATACTTCCTATCGCCGGCGGCCTCATGCTTCTCATCAGCTCGGGGCGAATCCTTCATCTTGTCTTCGGGAGAGAATACGAGAAAGGAGCTGAGGTCTCGTGGAGTGGCTCATCCTCGGAATGATCGTCTTCCTGACGATCATCAATGTCCCCATAGGGTTCGCGCTCTCCATCACAACAATCATATTCCTGTTTTGGAAGGGCACCGCTTCCCTGAGCGTTGTCCCCTTGAACCTCTTTTCCGGGGCTTCGAGTTTCCCTTTGTTGGCTATCCCGCTTTTTATTCTGGCAGGAGGCCTCATGGAGACCTCGGGAATCTCGCTTCGTTTGGTGAACATGGCGAACAGCCTGGTGGGTTTCATCCGCGGCGGTTTGGCGATGGTCA
>JACPFH010000188.1 GCA_016183075.1 Deltaproteobacteria bacterium
CAGTAGCAGGAGCCCTACCGGCTCTTTTCTCCCACTCCTCGCTCATGTCAAGGAGAACACGGTATTTACCCGTAAGGGGAAGCGTCACGGATTCCTGATTTCCAACTAGGGCAGCAGCCAGTTGGTCCTTGTCCAAGAGGCCTGCCAAGGCCGGCCACGGCGCGGTGATCAGCTCCGTTTCTCTTTGGAGATCCATACCGTACCACTTTTTTGAGATTGCCATGAGCATACTCGTGGTAGCGGACCCGGGACCCCCGAAATTGCCAACTCTTTTCCCCTTAAGAGCGGCAAACGACTGGATAGGAGATTCTTTCTTCACCAGTACCGCGTTGACGGGAGAAAAAATGCCGTAAATGATTACCATGTCCTTTCCTTCGGCTCGCGCTCTTGCCATCGCGGTGACCCCGCCGTAGCCGATGTCGACCCTTTTCTCCGCAAGGAAGAGATGGAGTGGAGCCGGATTGAGAACCTTAATTCTCTCGTAGGGGATATTGTGTTTGATCAACAGCTTCTGCTGCTCCATGACGTTATGGATAAGATCCTGCGAGCCGGCCGTAAGTATTCCGAGCCGCACTTTTTTCGTCTCTGCCCCAGTCGCAGGCGACACCCAACACAGGGCCCAGAGAACGGAGAAGACCAGCGTGCTCTTCAGCATCCAAGCGAGCATAAAATCCTCCTGCGGTTTTTTTACGCATCGTCCACTGCTACCCCTCAATGAAAACCCCTATTCTGCTCGTCGTCGGGTGCGCTCCGGCGACGGAAACCCCTTTTCATCATGCAGTGTCTGAATCACGTTCGTTAAACCGACCCGTCAGCGAAGGGCCTTCTCGATAAAGCTGAAATCAAACACTTGCCTGGTCGGAATCTCCTCCTTGACGCCGATGCTTTTTTTGGTGAAATCGATCGCCGCCCGCATCCACGCCTCATCGGCCGCTCCGTTCCGGGCGAGCTGGCCTCCGTGCCAGTCAAAAATCTCGGCCGCCAGCGATGTATCATCGAGCCTGAGCTCTTTCGCAATCAGCTTCACCGACTCGCTGCGGTTCTGCCGGTAATACTTGAGCCCCTTGAGCGTGCCGCGCACGAAGGCAAGCACCTCGCCGCGGTTCTTCCTGAGCTTTTCGTCCGTTAGTCCGATCCCGCCGGTCGGGGCTGCGGGCATGTAATCGCCGACATAGGCGAGCTTGGTGAACTTTTCCCTATAGAGGAGGAGGTTTCGCGGCGGGCTTAAGAGCGCGGCGGAAATCCGGCCCGTCTTCAGCGCGACGATCATTTCTTCCTGCCTGCCGATCTCGATGAGCGTGACGTCCCTGTCGGGGCTCAAGCCGTTGCGCTCGAGGACCAGGCGGGTGAGAAGGTCGACGGAGCCGCCCCGACTGGAAATCCCGACGGTTTTGCCGCGCAGCTCTGCGACGGAGCGAATGTGCGCGTCCGAAACCAAATCGAAGGCAGGCTTGGAAGAGATCAGAAGAACCAGCTTGACGCCAATGCCTCGGATTGCCGCCGCGATGATCGAGCCCGAGGCCGTGGTATAGTCCACCGATCCTCCCATAATAGCTTTGACTCCGAGCGCCCCACGAATGAGAACAAGGTCGAGATCCAGACCTTCTTCGCGATAGAAGCCTTTGGCCCTGGCGATCTTGAACGGCACCTCCGTGATGGCCATCGTGGGGGCGCCAAGCGTGATCTTTTTAAGCTGGGCCGAGCCGGTCGCCGGAAAAGCCGCAAGCCAAACGGCCACCGCCCCGGCGACGATGAGTCTTCGACGCATAAGGGCTATTTTCCCGACAGCTCGCGCAGGTAGCGCACGCCCTCCTGATAGTCCTCGAACAGTCTCTTCACCGCGGTTTTGACAACCCGGTCTGCCCGCTCCCCCATCAACGCATCCGCAGGCTGCCCAAGGACCTTCTCATACTCTTCCCGATAGGCCGGATCCCGCGTCAACTTCTCAAGCGCGTGGCTCACGACCGCGACCCGCTCGGACGGCACACCCGCAGGGAGACTGATCATACCCTGAAACGCTTGCGGGACCACCAGCGCTCTCCAGGCGTCCCATGCGCGACCCGTTTTCCTCTCCTTGGGCAAAACTTCGTCTAAGGTCGGTATATGCGGAATGAACTCCGAGCGTTTAAACGTTTCCTCCAAAGTCAGGATGCCGGTTTGCCAGAGGACTACTATGGTCCCGTCCTTCTCCCTGGGCTGGATAATGGGTTTGTAGCCGGCCATGGGCTCTTCGAAGAGGTGGATTTCCCCGCGCTCAAGAGCTACCAGCAAATCGGCCGATCCCTTGTAGCCCGTCACCCACGTGTGGTCCAACCCAAACAGCTCCAGTGCCAGCTTGGGCCTGAGGCTTCTGGGGCTCGAGACTCCAGAGCCGCCAATGCGCAACTTTACCGGCGTTCGCAGGATGTCTTCCGCTCTCTTGATCTTAGTCGCCTTGGCATTGAAGGCGGTCAACCAACTGTCCTCCTGGACCCAAATGAACGGTATTCGCCGAACGTCATACTTGACGCTTTCAGGCTGCAGAAAGGTATTCATGACCGGACCGGTCGGAGAGTGAAGCATGGTTAGCCCGTCGGGTGCGGCTACACCGAACACGTAGTTGGCTGCTATCTGGCCCCCGGCGCCAGTCATATTCTGGACGACGATGGTCGGATTGCCGGGAATCCATTTGGGCAGGTAGCGCGCGATGAGCCGCGCTCTTAAATCGATCGTACCGCCGGCGGCAAAGCCGGCAACGATGCGGATGGTCTTTCCCGCGTAGAAAGGCTGCTCCTGAGCCAACGCGCTTCGCGCTGCATGAATCAAAATCAGCGCAAGCCCGAGCACGACACAAATCACGGTGAGCCGAAGATGCGCTCTTTTCATACCCCTACCTCTCCATCTTCGTTACGTGCACTGCCGAAATGGCGGTGGCAATCGTCTCCCGCTGCGCGATACAAGGTGGGATTCTGCCTGCATCAACCCGGTCGCGTCCTTGAAGCACTAAGGCAGGAACTCTCTGGGGTCGGTGATGACCCCTCGAATCGCGGTCGCCGCCGCCACAACAGGGCTTCCCAGATAGATCTCAGCGTTGTAGCTGCCCATTCGCCCCTGGAAGTTGCGGTTCGCCGTGGAGAGCGTGACCTCGCCGTCGGCCATCACGCCGCCGTCCCCGGCGCACGCGCTGCACCCCGGGTTCGTGATCAGCGCGCCGGCCTCGAGAAGGATCGAGTACGTCCCGTCCTTGACGGTGCGCTGCACGATCTCTTTGGAGGCCGGACTGACGAGCAGCCTCACACCCGCCGCGACCTTGCGCCCTTTGAGGATCTTCGCCGCTTCCACCAGGTCTTCATATTTGGCGTTCGCGCAGGAACCGATGAAAACCTGGTTCACCTTGGTTCCCGCAACTTGGTCGATCGGCTTCACGTTGTCAACCGCATGAGGGCAGGCAATCTGCGGCGCCAGAGAGCGCGCGTCGACGGTCACGCTCTTGACGTAGACCGCATCGGGGTCGGGATGAATTTCCGTGTATCGGTCCGGCGGGACCCCGCGCTCGGCCAAATAGGTTCTGGTGACCTCGTCCGAACAAACGACCGCATTCTTCGCGCCGACCTCCATGGCCAGATTACAGAGCGTCATCCGATCCGAGATCGAGAGCCCTTCGGTGTAGCTGCCGTGAAACTCGACCGAACAGTAGGTGGCGCCGTCAGCCGTGAGGTCGCCGATCAGCTTTAACATCACGTCTTTCGAGCTGGTCCCGCGCGCCAGCGGTCCCTGGATTACCACCTTGATCGACTCCGGCACCTTCATCCAGAGCTTTCCCGTAACCCAGGCAGCCGTGATCTCGCTGAACCCGACGCCGGTCCCGAGAGCGCCGAGGGCGCCGTAGATCGTGGAGTGCGAGTCGGTGCCGATTACGACCATAGCGGGGCGGATGTGCCCTTCCTCCATCAGCACCACATGCGCGATCCCGGCGTTGACGTCGTAAAATTTCTTGATGCCCCTGCGGGCGGCGAACTCGCGGCACAACCGCTGGTCGTCCGCGATCTTGGCCGTACGGGCCGGGGAGATGTGATCCATGACCATGGCGATCCGGTCGGGATCGTAGAGCTTGTCCGTCCCGAGCTTCTCCAGCGTGCGAATGCATCGCCAGCTCGCCATGTGGCTCATGTAGAGATCCGGATAAACGTCGACGATCTCGCCGAGACGGACCTCCGAGAGACCGGCGGCTCTAGCGAGGACTTTTTCAGCAAACGCTCTTCCCACCGAACTTCACCCCTTCAGCGCTTTCTCTTGCGGCAAAACATACTTGGCCAGGTAGGGAATCAAGCCGCCGGCCTCGAGAATCTGCCGGAGACTCTCGGGGTACGGCGCGAAATCGAAGCTCTGCCCTTCCGCCCGCAGTGTGCCGGCCGCATAATCGATCCAGAGCTCGCCGCCGTCCACGGCAGCCTCTACCGCTTCAGGGCATTCGACGACAAGAAGTCCCGTATTGATGCAGTTGCGAAAGAAGACCCTGGCAAAGGAGCGCGCAACGACCGCCTTGATTCCCGCCCCGACCAGGCAACTGGCGGCCTGCTCGCGCGCGCTCCCGCAGCCAAAGTTGCGGCCGCCCGCAACCACTTGGGAGGACCACAGGCGCTTTTGCACCTCCGCCCCCAGCGGCTCGAAGGCATGCTTGGCCAGCTCCTGCGGGTCGATGCTCACGAGGTAGCGGCCGGGAATGATAACGTCGGTATTCACGTTATCCCCGAACTTGATGACTCTTCCGCCGATCTTTTCCATCTTTTCCATTACGGCGTCGTGTCCTCCAGAAACCATTCGGTCGGCACCTCCCGCCCCAACCCCTTCGCCTCCGCGAGCATCCGCGCGATCAAAAGTTGTGTCATCCAGCTCGCGTCTGAGCGTGGTGCGGTCGGGAGAGGTGATCGCGGTAACGTGAGTGCCGGGCTCGAGCCAACTGCCGTCGAAACACGGGTCCATGGCCGCCGTTGCGCAGGTCACGATCTGGCAGCCCTTGACGGCGTCTTTCGGGTGGTCCACCGCAACGATTCGCTGGCCAAGCTTATCGCTCCACTCACCGACAAAGGCTTTGCGGTGGGATGACGTCGGGCTGTAGACGCGGACCTCTTCGATCTCGGGGCGCACCATGAAAAGATACCTGAGGTGAGCCTCGGCCTGCCAGCCGGACCCGAACATCCCCGCAACTCTCGCGTCCGGGTTGGAAAGCTCGCGGATCCCCAGCGCCGACGTGGCGCCGACCCTGAGCTTCTGGATGTGGCTATCGTGCATGACTGCGAGCGGCTCCAGGGTCGTGAGGCTGTAGAGGGTGATCAGTCCAACGAAGGTGTTGCCCGGCGCGGCCGGGATGAGCCGGCGCCGCTTGACGCCGCCCTCGAGCGTCTCCACGCCGGCCATGTCCGAGGTGATGCGCAACGCCCAGACTCCCGAGGACGGATTTCCACCCTCCTGGGACTTGAACCTGAAGTGAAAGCCCGGGTAGCGCTTGTCCTCCACCGGAAGCATGGTGTGGTTGCGCGGGCGATTTGCCGCCTGCCCCAGCGCGTATTCTTTGTAGGCGACCTCCAGGACTTGCAGACAATCCTCGAGGGTGAGAACCTGCTCGATGTCGCTATTGGAGAGAACGCGCATGATAGCTCCTCGCTGGAATTACCCTTCGCCCGCAAGCCGCTCTGCCATCGCAATGAGCCCCCCGGCCCTCAGCATGTCGAGAAGAAATGGAGGCGTGGGCTTTGCCTGAAGCTGGCGGCCGGTGGTTTCGTTGACGATCCTGCCGCTGTCGATGTCCACTACGAGGATTTCGCCGTCGCTAACGTGGGCCGTGATCTCGGGGCACTCCAGCACCGGCATTCCGATCTCGAAGCCGTTCCGGTAGAAGGTGCGGGCAAAGCTCTCGGCGATAATACAACTGACTCCGGTATGCTTCATCGCCTTGGCGGCGATCGCGCGGCCGGAGGATTGGCCGAAGTGCTTTCCCGCGACCACGATGTCGCCCGGCTTTACCTTCAATGGGAACTCGGGGTTGCAGGTCTCCAGCACGTGCTGGACAATCTCCGAGAACGGGCGAAAGACCAGGTCCGTTCTGACGATCCGGTCCGTCGGGATATTGTCTCCGAATTTCCAGCAGCGGCCTCGTGCCTGCATGGGCGCCTCCTTGAAACTATACCAGAAACTGTCTTGGGTCCGCTATCGAACCGGCGACGGCAGTGGCGGCCACAGTCAGCGCCGACGCGAGGTACATCTTGGCTTCAGGGCTTCCGTTGCGGCCCGGGAAGTTCCGGGCGTGGGTGGAGATCATCGCCTCGTCGGCGGTCATCGCCCCCATGTTGTACGCCTGATTCGACCCGGTGCTCGGCGGGAACCAGGTGGCGCCGGACTCGTGCAGCATCTCGACCAGCCCTTCGCGCACCGCTTGCCTGAAGACGGCCCGGCTCGACGGCACGAGATTGAACCTCAAGTCCCGGTGCACACGTCGTCCTTTCAGGATCTGGGCCGCCAGCCGAAAGTCCTCCAGGCGTCCTCCGCCGTGGCCGCCCAGCTCAGCCCATTGTATTGGGCTCTCCTGCACTTCGCTTACTCGCTTCACATTTCCCACCGTCGGCGGGCAGGCCACCTGCGGCTCAAGGTCGCGCAAGTCCCACTCCCAAACCGCTTCGAATTTCCGTCCGGGATCTCCCCTGACCACGTCAAAGGGCTTATCGGTCACGCTGCGCACAAAGGCGAGCGTCTTGTCGTCCGGCTCGATGTAGCCGCACTTGGCCCCCAAGTCCACGACGATCAACGGAAAGAGCCAGCGATCCCAGAAATCTAGTTGCTCGATGTACGGCCCGGCGAATTCCAGCGCCTTGTAGATCGCGCCGCCTTCGCCGATCGTGCCGGTGAGCCAGAGCGCCGCATCGCGCGGCGTGACGCCACGCTTGTGGGCTCCGCTAAGCCTCACCTGGATCGTGTCGGGAACCCTGAACCAGGCCTTGCCGAACGGCATGACGGTTCCGGCGTGCGAGTCGTTCCCGATGCCGGTGGCGAAGCATCCCAGCGTGCCGTGAACCGGCGTGTGACTGTCCGAACCGACGACCACGGTGCCGGGCCGGATGAAACCGTTCTGAACGCCGACGTGGTGGGTGTTTCCGTTGCCGCAGTCGAAGGGATTGAGCCCCCAGCGCCGGGCAAAGCTTCGGTTCTCCTGGAGAATACGGGCCCCTTCTTCGGTCGGCGGACAGAAGTGATGGTCGAAGATCATCACCACTCGCTCGGGGTAGCGCATCGGGCGGCGCACCTCGCGCTCGAAAACCCGGCCGGTGAGATAGCCGCTGAGATCGTGCAGGA